>CBFHPE010000081.1:0-8372 GCA_965657515.1 Sulfurovum sp. | reverse complement strand
GCCTTTGTTCTCAGAGTTTTTAAATTCATACTCAATGTCAGTGAGTTTTTTAAAGATAGGTGATACCTCTTTATGAAATGCCCGTCCTACTTCATTGAGTACCAGCTTTTTATTAATACGGTCAAATACGGGTCTCCCCAATATATTTTCCAACTCTTTAATAGACATGGAAACTGCAGACTGGCTCAGTTTCATCTCTTTAGCGACATTCGTTAAATGCCCTGATTTTACAACATTTAGAAATATTTCCATCTGTCTTAAAGTTAACTTCATTTTCTCTCTTTATAATGATTAGTTTTAAAAATTATTTTATATTCTTATATAATAAACTATATTATATCAAAAATATAGTATAGTTCCGTAATTTTAATCAAATTTTCTGAAGACATATTTAAAAAAGGGGTAAAAAGGTGCCATTTTCACCGTCAAAGCGTAATGGAACAATATCTGGTATATTTTTTGTTGCTATCTTTGCAGCTGCGGCAACTTTCATTGCTGATCTTGCCCCTGTACGTGCTCTTGGACTCTCGCCTCTTGTTATAGGTATAGTCATTGGTATCTTCTATGCAAACACCCTGAACAACCAGACACCTACTGCATGGCAATCAGGTATCACATTTTCAGGAAAAAAGATCTTACGTGTTGCCATTGTTTTTTATGGTTTTAGAATTACCTTTCAAGAGATCGCTGAAGTGGGTATGGATGGATTCCTTGTTTCGCTCATTATGCTCACTTCAACACTTATACTGGGTTCTTGGTTAGGTTACAAAATATTTAAAATGGAAAAAGACACTTCCATACTTACAGCTTCTGGCGCATCGGTCTGTGGTGCAGCTGCTGTACTTGCAACAGAACCTGTTTTAAAAGCTGAAGAGTATAAAACAGCGATCGCTGTATCAATGGTTGTACTCTTTGGAACGGTATCTATGTTCCTCTATCCTGTTCTTTATACAACAATTTTTGAGAATGCTACAGGTTTTTTACATATGAACGCAAGAGAATTTGGTATCTACGTGGGTGGGACTATCCATGAAGTTGCACAGGTTGTTGCTGTACCTGCCTCCATACCAAATGCCCCTGAAGAGATGGCAAATGCTGCGGTCATAGTAAAGATGACAAGGGTCATCATGATAGCCCCTATGCTTATTGTTCTTGGTCTCTATCTTGCATGGAATAGTAAAAATGAAGGGGGAGAAGCAACAGATAAGATGAAGCTTGTCATTCCTTGGTTTGCTGTGTACTTCATAGCTGTTGCTGGATTTAACTCATTTCACCTCATACCACAGAATATTGTTGACATTATCAACGAGATCGACACTTTTTTACTTACCATGGCGATGACTGCATTGGGTATGGGTACTGTATTTTCTAAATTTAAAGGTTTAGGCCTTGCACCGATCTATACAGCTTCAGCGATGTTTGCATGGCTGGTTATAGGTGGATTTATAGTCACTAAAGTAATTTGTGCTTAACGCTCAAATTACGATAACATCCAGTCTACTTTCTACGTCTATAACTTAGTGCTTCCAACATATCTTTTTTCTCTATCTTATCATTACCATTTAAGTCTGCTATGGTGCGTCCTATCTTTTTCACAGAAGCAATGCTTCGATGTGAAAGACCAAACCTCGTTACTGCAGACTCCAATATCTTCTGAGCGTCAGTACTTAAAAGACAGTAAACTTCTATTTCATTTTCCTGAAGCTTACCATTGAGTCGTTCTTGGCCTCTTAATTTTTGCGTAGTAAATGCCTTTACTACAGCTTCATGCATGGCTACAGATGTCACATCTCCCACATCATCACTTTGAACTTCCTGCATGACCACAAAGAGATCTATACGGTCTAAAAATGGGTCGGAGAGTTTGTTTTGATAGCGTTTGATATCTATTTCGGTACAGCGGCAGGATCTTACTTTAGAAAGCATGTTACCACAAGGACAAGGGTTTTGTGCTGCAATGAACATAACATCTGCATCGTACTCTATTTTGGCATTCACCCGAGCGATCAGTACCTTACGGTCTTGCAGCGGTTCACGCATGGCTTCTAAAATGTTTTTGGAAAAATGTGGTATTTCATCAAAAAATAGTACCCCTTTGGATGCCAAAGCCACCTCCCCTATTTTAGCTTGTCCTGAACCTCCTCCAAAAATAGATGCAGAAGTTGCAGTATGGTGTGGACTGCGCATAGGTCTTATGGCTTTAAAATCAGGTGTCTGACCATCTAAGAACTGATGTTTTGCAATAGAGAGCAATTCCTCTTCTACAAGTGGTGGGAGTATGTCTTTAATACGCTTAGCGATCATACTCTTACCGCAACCTGGATTCCCCTCCATAAAGAGGTTATGCATACCTGACGCAGCTATAAGTGCTGCACGTTTGGCAACCATTTGTCCTTTTACCTCTTTGAAGTCACTCTCATACTTCTCTTCATAATAGTAAGCTGTATTGTCCACTTCTATCTTTTTGGCATCATATGAAAATGCTTTGACATTGGCTTTGAAGTTTTTGCTCTTTAGCAATGCTATAGCTTCACTCAGTGTATCTACAGCGATAAAATCCACACCGGAAATGTGGCTCAGATATTCAATGGATTCTTTTGGTACGATAGCCCTTTTGATGACCCCCTGTTCTTTTAAAGAGAGTATCAGGGGGAATAACATGGAAGAGCTTTTTACTTTACCATCAAGCCCAAGCTCACCAAAAACAAACAAACCCTCTTCTTCTATAGGGCTTTTATGCATAGCGATCAAAAGTGCCATTGCCAAGTCAAGGTGTGTACCGTTTTTCTTTAGATCACTCGGACTCAGGTTGATTGTAATTTTCAGTGGAGGGAAAACAAATTCATTGGTCAACAATGCTGACTTTGTCCGCTCTTTTGCCTCTTGGATATCTGAACTTGCCAGACCTACTACAGCAAAACCGGGAAGTCCTTTTGTAAATGTTGCTTCCACCTCTATCACCTTCGCATTTACTCCTTCGAGAGTTGCACAGGTAAGTTTATTGACTATAGCTTCTTTTTGCACTTTTTGTTTTACTTTTATCTGTTTTTGTGGTCTACCACTATCGACTTTTGCATTCATAATTTTAGTCTGACATAGTTTTTTAAAAAAAGTTTAAAATATGTCAAATTGTCATATAATTACAACTATATATACAAAAGGATCTTTTTTGGACTACATTGAAAAAACCATGAATCTTGCAAGATCAAGCAATTGTCATACTGATACAAACTTTTTACAAGCGGTTGAAGAAGTACTGATTTCCATTCAACCTCTTATTGAGGAGAGCCCACAATATATCAACCATAATATTATAGAACGAATGATATATCCCAACAAAGAGATACGATTTAAAATCGAATGGCTCAATGACAACAATGTCACAGAAGTTAACAATGGATACAGAATACAATTTAACAATGCTCTGGGTCCCTATAAAGGAGGTGTACGTTTTCACCCCTCTGTCAGTCCCGATGTCTTGAGGTTTCTTGCATTTGAACAGATCTTTAAAAATGCCATAACAGGTTTACATATAGGTGGTGCTAAGGGGGGTTCTGACTTCAATCCTAAAGGAAAAAGTGACAGTGAGATCATGAAGTTCTGTCAAGCTTTCATGACAGCATTTTACAACAGTATAGGCTCAGACGTGGACATACTTGGCGGAGATATCGGTGTAGGTGCACGTGAAGTCGGATATCTCTTTGGACAATATAAAATATTGACTAACTCTTATGACAACATCATTACTTCTAAACCTCTCTCCCTGGGAGGAAGTGAAGGCCGTGCTTCTGCAACAGGTTATGGGCTTATCTACTTTACTCAGACACTCCTTGAGGACAGCGAACAGACACTTAAAGGTAAGATATGTACGATAAGCGGTTCTGGTAATGTTGCCATCCATGCGATAGAGAAACTCTATGATATGGGAGCCATCCCAGTAACCTGTTCAGACTCTAAAGGAGCTATACATGATCCCAACGGCATAGACCTTGAGCTTCTTAAAAAGATAAAACTTGAGAGAAGGGCTTCACTGGAGTACTATGGTAATGAAAAAAAGTCAGCTACCTATGTTAAGAAAGAAAACTATGTCGGGGGAAGCTATATATGGGACATACCTTGTTTTGCAGCTTTTCCCTGTGCAACACAAAATGAATTGGGCGAAGAGTGTGCTCAAAAACTTGTCGATAATGAGGTTAAGATCGTAGCAGAGGGTGCTAACATGCCTACCACACCTAAAGGTGTTGAGATTTTTAACAATAACGGCGTTATATTTGCACCTGCCAAAGCTGCCAATGCAGGTGGTGTTGCCATATCTGTACTTGAAATGAGTCAAAATCACACGTTAAACTATCTATGTGAGGAAGAAGTAGATGAAAAACTAAAAGCCATCATGTCAAATATTTATAAAGATATCAAAAAAACATGTGATGATTATGATCTTGAGTTAGACCTGGTTGCAGGAGCAAATATCTTAGGGTTTAAACGCGTTGCAAATGCAATGATCGCGCAAGGTGTATAAGAAAATTAAAAAGATTTAAAGTAGTGGAGAATATGTGTAAGTCATTCTTATAATATGTCTTACACAATTGCAGACTATAGTTCTTTTTGTCGTTTTTTCCACTCTTTTTCGAATTTTTTTCGCTTCAAAATAGAAAGTTTTTCAACAAACAGTTTCCCATCCAAGTGATCCATTTCATGCTGTATAGCAATGGCAAGAAAGGCATCACTTTCAATAGTCTGTTTATTTCCGTCTCTGTCAAAGTACTCTACTTTCACATATTTGAAACGTTCTATATCTTCATAAAAACCTGGTACGGAGAGACATCCCTCTTGAAACTTCTCAGTTCCTTCTTTTTCAATGATCACTGGATTGATCATTTCAATGGTATTTTCTTTAGGCTGGTCATTGTGTTCTACACCTTCACCATACTCTGTATCTAAAGGCTCGTTAATGATCAACACTCTGCTGTCCACACCTACCTGAATAGCAGCAAGACCTACTCCGTTTCGTGCACACATGGTCTCATACATGTCATCTAGCAGATCATGTAATGCACCATCAAAAGATGATACTTCTTTAGAGATAAGTTTCAGTCTTTTATCCGGGTATACAACTATCTCTCTAATCATATTTACGCAAAACTCTTTTCTAAAACTTTATCGATAAGACCGTATTCAACTGCTTCTTCAGAAGACATAAAGTTATCACGCTCAGTATCTTTTTCTATTTGTTTTGCTTTTTTACCTGTTTTTTCTGCAAGTATGTGATTAAGTGTATCTTTAAGTCTTTGGATCTCTTGTGCTTGTATCTGGATGTCTGTCGACTGTCCCTGTGCACCACCTGAAGGCTGATGTATCATTATACGTGCATGTGGAAGTGCATAACGTTTACCCGGTGTACCACATGCGAGTAAAAATGCTCCCATAGAGGCTGCCTGACCCATACAGATCGTCACGATATCAGGTTTTATATAGTTCATTGTGTCAAACATAGACAAGCCTGAAGTAATCACACCGCCTGGAGAGTTGATATAAAAATAAATGTCTTTATCGGGATCTTGTGCTTCAAGGAAAAGAAGTTGTGCAACGATAGTAGATGCAACTTGATCATTCACTTCACCGCTTAACATGATAATACGGTCTTTAAGAAGACGTGAATAAATATCGTAAGATCTTTCACCTCTGCCGGTCTGTTCTACAACGTATGGAATATAACTCATTTAGTGCCTTTGTTAGTATATAGTTAAATAGATGATTTCATCAACTTGAATATACACTAAAATAGTTAACAAGAAGCCAAACACGGCTTCTTGTTTCACAAGAAAGATTAACCTTCAAGTCCTAATAGTTTACCAAAGAGTTTGTCTTCGATCATTCCCATCTTCACAGCTGGAAGAAGATTGTTATCTTCATAGTACTTGATGATCTCTTGTGCATCCTGACCAGACATCATTGCTTCATAATAAAGTGCTGAAGTTACTTCTTGATCATCTACAGTCACTTCTTCTTTTTTAGCCAATGCATCTACAATAAATGTTGCTTTTACTGATGCCTCTGCATCTGGTTTTACTTCTTCACGTAATGCATCTACTTTTTCAGGAGCATCTTTATAACTGTTAAGTTCTTCTTCACTCATCTCCTGTGCTCTTGCATTTATTTTTGCATCTACTTCCTGTGCAACGATGTTGTTAGGAAGTGCAAAATCAAACTTAGATACTAAAGCTTCAACGATCTTTGGCTTTAGGTCTTCGTTATAAAGTTTAGAGATAGCAGTTTGCTCGATCTGTTGCTTTACTTTTTCTGTAAGTGTTTCAACTGTTGCATTCTCATCACCTTGAAGAAGTTTCTTTGCCAACTCATCGTTGATCTCAACTTCTCCTTGCTCTTGTATCTCATGAAGTGTTACTTTGAATGTTGCTTCTTTCCCAGCAAGTTCTGTTGATTGGTACTCTTCAGGGAATGTTACAACAACATCTTTCTCTTCTTCATATTTCATACCAATGATCTGCTCTTCAAAACCTGGGATGAATTGTGCTGAACCGATCTTAAGGTTAAATTTCTCAGCTTTACCACCATCAAAGGCAGTACCGTCTACAAAACCTTCAAAATCGATAAGTGTCATATCTCCATCTCTTACCATACGTTTTCTTTTGATCTTCGTATAAGGAGCATTTCCAGAAGCGATCTCGTTAAGCTTCTCATCGATCTCTTTTTGATCTGCAGTCGGTTTTTCAAACGATGGAAGTACATCCATGTATCCTTCAAGATCAAATACAGGTTTTACAGAAACCTCTACTTCTACTTCAATCCCATCATCTTTTTTGTCATATTTTTTAAATGTTGGCTGTCCAAGCATATCTGCTGCATTGATACCTGCTTCTTTGATCCCTAGATCGATAAGCTCTTTAAGTGCTTCACCCTCTGCATCTTGAGCAAGTTTATCACCATGTAATTTTTTCACTACATGTGCAGGTACTTTACCTTTTCTAAACCCATCAACCTTCATCTCTTTACCAGCTTGTGCAGCCATGGTATTAATGTACGCCTCTACAACATCATTTGCTATGGTACCAGATACGATAACATTTGCTTCATCTACTTTATTTACTGTAACTTTCACTACAATCCTTTAATATATAATTCCGTGATTTTATCTAAATAATGTTGAAAGGTTAATAATGGGGAAAATTAGAGGGTTTTTGCGTAGAGAAATGTGTGCCCAGGTCACAGGTCTGAACACACACAAGTACAGAAAAGATCTGTACTTTTTATCTGTTATTTTTTAAGTGCTTTAAGTTCTGCTTTGAGTTTTTCAACTTCTGCTTTAAGTGCTTCGATCTGAGCATCTTTTGCATCTACTACAACTTCTGCACCTTCATATGCTGACTGTACTTCCATCTCGAAGCCCATCTCTTTAAATACTTCAACCACTTCCGCATCTATGGCTCTCATATAATTTATACGATCTTCATCAATGAAATTGAGTGCATTGATCCAGTTATCCACTGTTGCATACCCGACATGGAGTTCATTTTTCCCTTTAGGAATGTAGAAATAAACCGAACACGGTGCAAACATACCTGCTTCAGGGATACCTCTGTTAAAGATAGAGTTTGAGAACTCAAAGTGACAAAGCATTGATACCCAGTATGCATCATATTTATCAAACTCTAATTCTTGGTCTTCATACTCAAATTTAAAATCTATAAATCCAGCAATGATAAAATTATGTTTTGAAAAACGTCCGTCATGATCTGCTACAAAATCTTCTATGAATTCTTCCATATCATCAGGCTCTTCAAACTTCATTACCATTTTCAGAAGTCCTCTGTCAGGAAGCGGTTTTGTGTGTTCAAATCTTTTTGACATCATTGGCTTAAATTCTTTGTTCACCAAAGCATCCCAAGGCTCTATCATATCTCTAAATTCTTGTCTTGTCGCTTCATCTTTTTCACCGATGATATCTAACATGGTATCTGCAGCAAGGTGTCCATACCATGTATTATCATCATTTTCAATATCAAGCGTTTTATAGGCTAAAAAGTTAAAAGGTGCATACGCACCAAAATCAGGGTTTTTAAGAAGAAGTGGTCTGATTTTTTCCTTATTAACGATTCCATAAAAGTTGATCATTTCAACATTTTTTTCCTGAAATTTATTGTAATAATGTATTTGAATGTTTTTATTTGAAGCTACAGTACTGTACCCGATAGTATCTATCTTTTTAATGAGCGTATCAAGCTCTATCTCCATGTTTCCTTCAGAACCTTGAAGTTCCGATGTCAATTCTACTTTAGCAATATTTGATTGTATATCTGCATAAACAAACCCTACTGTCATCATACCGGCTAATAATATTTTATTTAATTTCA
>CBFHPE010000080.1:0-8478 GCA_965657515.1 Sulfurovum sp. | reverse complement strand
TGGAAAAATAATGAAAATTCCTCCAGCTCTAGCCTTAATACTTTTTTTACTGGTCATAGTACTCTTCTTTTGGGGTGTTATGAAAGCGCTAAAGACACAAAGGAAAGTTTATATCTTTGCAATGATGCCTTTTATACTTTTACTGGTAGGAATGTTTTTCATCTAAATATTTATTTTTTGTAGTGGTCATACTCAATCCCAGCCAATCATCCATACCACCTCGATACCATTTCATCTTCTCTGAGGGGTAACCTAAAGCGAGCAGGGCTTTGATCATCTTTGGTGACTGACTGCACCATGATCCATTACAAAAGAGTAAGATCGTTTTAACCTGAGAGAAATCATAAGAGTTGTTTTTTATCATGACACCAAGCTTTTGCAAAGATGCTTTATATTCTTCTGGAAATTTATTTTTCTTCATAATATAGACATAATGCATGTTAATCGCTCCAGGTATCGTTTTATATTCATACCATTCTTCATCTCGAGTATCAATGAAAAGCATATTATCGTCATTTTTCATTTTCTCTATATATGCAAGTACTTCCATTTCTCCATAGGTCTCTATCTTATTATGTAGTTTCATAGGAGAAATATTTTGTCCTGCACTGGTCACAAAAGTTGCTTTACATACATCAGGTACTTCAGTACTTGCATAACTTTCTTCCCAAAACATATAGTTAGTAATTGGTATTTGTTTACACTTGGGGTCAATTTCACGTTTTAGAACTGTATTTTGAGATGTTTTGTTTTCTGCTTGTAAAAAAGAGAAAAAAACAATCATGCTTATCATTAATTTATACATACTCTACTCCTTATCTATTTTACATAGGAAGACAGAGCTGTATGTTAAGTTTATGTTTCTCTTACTTCCTGGTAGAAGTCATACCTGCAGCAAGCCAAGTCTGCATACCGCCACGGTACCACTTCATTTTATCTTCAGGGTAACCTATCTCCTGTAACGATTTTATCATTGCTACAGAGTGTGTACACCATGGGCCGTTACAAAATATCGCTATCGGTTTTGCCTGAGTAAAGTCGAAGCTTTCTTTTTCATTCTCATCTTCAATGATCTTTACACCCAATATTGTCAATGCATGTTCAAACTCAAACTCAAATGCATCTCTCTCTTTTAAATGGTGAAATGGGATGTTAATAGAACCTGGAATAGTTCTATAGTCAAACCAACTTTGTTTTCTACCATCTATCAATAACATAGACTCATCTGTTTGCATATGCTTCATAAATGCCAATATTTCCAATTCACCATACGTATCTATATCTTCATGTATATGCATAGGTAAAAGCTTACCGGTCGCATGTACATAAGTTGATTTACATTGTTCTGGTACTTTTTCATGAGCATAGTCTCCCGTCCAGAGCATTTCATTTGTGATAGGTACCTTTTTACATGCATCACTAATATCACGTTTTACAATAATTTCTTGTATTTTACCGGTATTGCTTACTGTTTTGATAGGTATACCCGCATATTCAAAACCGTTACTATCTGCAAATGTAAAAGAAGAAATGAGTATAAAACTCAGAAAATATGTAAATGGCATGATCAATCCTTTATAGATATAGATTATTTATCATAACATAAAGTAAAGTAAAAAGATAGGGATAAGAAATATACGCTAGAAATTCTAGCGTATAGAGTGTACATAAGTTATACGTTTGTAGCAACTTTATAAGTAGGATCATCTTCCTCATATGTACAGAATGGACCTGCTGAGTGCAGTGTCTTTTTACAGTCTGCAGAAAGGTGTCTAAGTGTTAGCTTTTTGCCTGCCTTTTTATACTTATCCGTAAGTGCATCAATGGCTTCAGAACCTGAAGAATCCATTACTCTTGCATCTTTAAAATCAATAACCACTTCGCTAGGATCATTTTCTACGTCAAACTGTTCATTAAAAGAAGTCACCGAAGCAAAGAAAAGAGGACCTTCAAGTTCATAGATTCTTTTACCATCTTCATCTGTACTGCTTTTAGCATGGATCTTTGCATGTTCCCAAGCAAATACAAGTGCAGAGATAATGATACCTGCGATCACCGCCACTGCCAGGTCTTCAAATATAGTAATGATAGTCACAGTGATAAGTACAAACGCATCAGAACGAGGCATATACTTGATACGGCTGAGTGATGAGAACTCAAATGTTCCTATACTTACCATAAACATGATACCCACAAGTACAGCCACTGGAATAGCAGCGATAACATCTGAAAAACTCACCACAAGTATGATGAGAAGAACAGCCGCTGTAAATGAAGATAAACGTCCAAGTCCACCAGAGGTAAAGTTGATAACAGATTGTCCAATCATAGCACATCCTGCCATACCCCCAAAAAGTCCTGACGTTGTATTACCTACACCAAGTGCAACACACTCTTTATTTCCTGAACCACGCTCTCCACCCATCTCATCAAGTACTGAGAGTGTAAGAAGTGACTCTATAAGCCCCACAAGTGCCACAATGAGTGCTACAGGTAAAATAACAGCCATAGATGCCCATGTGAAGAGTTCTGTAAGTGGAGGCATAAAACTTGGCATAGAAACATTTGAAAGATCTGCCAGATCTCCTACTGTTTTTGTTGCTATATCACCAAAATATACAACAAGTGTCACAACAACTATCGCCACAAGACCAGCAGGAACAGCTTTAGATATCTTAGGTAAAAATTGCATAGTAGCCATAGTAACAATAACTATAATATACATAATATAGTTTTCAGCAAATGATGCTTTGATGATATCTAGCCAATTACCATTATACTGAGCTATATCTGCAGGTGCCAGGAAAGGTAACTGAGCCAGAGCAATAACGATAGCCAAACCATTCACAAAACCAAAAAGAGCAGGTTGGGGAACAAGACGTATAAACTTACCCATCTTCAACGCACCTATAGAGATCTGTATCAATCCAGCTATGATGGAAGTAAGAAGAATGTAATGAAGGACCATCATTGAGAGTGCTTCAGTACCTAGCTCCGGATACATATTTTTCACGGAGAGACCAAGTCCTACAAATACTACAGCCACTGAACCGGTTGCTCCAGAGATCATCCCTGGCTTACCACCAAGTAACGCAGTGATCAGTCCAATGATAAAAGCACCATAAAGTCCCACTACAGGTGAAACTCCAGCGATAAATGAAAAAGCTATCGCTTCTGGAACAAGTGCCACGGCAACCAAGGCACCTGACAAAATATCATTTTTTATATTTTGTGTAGAATAATTTTGAAGATTAAACAAAAGGGTTCCTTTATAAATAACTGTGGAATTTTACCATAATGTTTGGAATGTCTATTTAAAAAATTTTAGTGGGTTGAGTATGACAAAAGGTCATACTCTATAAATTGTAGTTCTATTTACTAAATGGAATAAAAGCATATCCATCATTTTGAAGCTTTATAACTCTTGTAATAGAGTTCGGTACAAGCTTAATAAATGAATGTAGGTCCGTATGTTTAATATCAAATCTATCTACAGCAATTTGACACGCTTCTATAGATACATTTTTATGTGCTGAAAGTTTTGTAAGTTTTTTATGTATGTTTTTCATCATCTTATTATCATCAGCAACTTTTGTTGATACGATGTCTGTACAACCTGAATGGATTGTAAGAACAACATCATATGGTGTGTTATTTGACTGATATTCTTTAATACTTGTATCTATGAGCCATAACCTTGAAGCAACATATTTTTTATCTGCACTGGAACAGTCAAATACAACAGTTTGTTTTTGTACTTCTGGGGACCCTGCAAAGACAAATAATGGAAACAGGGAAGCAAATGTGAATAATCTAAGTTTCATTATTTTGTTTTCTTTTCTGGGCTTGGTTTATTTGATTTTTTTTCTAAGTAAAGTATTTCGACATACTCAGGAATATTTGGCCGAAGAACTGACTCTAAAGGAATAGCATTTCCTCTATCATCTACTGCGACAAACTTGAACTGAGAAGTTGTGACTTCGGTCTCTTCTAGCGTCATATGACTCATGACTTTTACTTGTACATCTACGGTAATAGAGCTATTTCCTACTGCTGCGATCTCTGTATAAATATTAAAAATATTACCATTGTAAATTGGCCTTTTGAAGTTTATCTCAGAGACATGTACCGTTACAGCTTTCCCTCTGATGATATTTTCAATGGCTATACTGGATGCTTTATCCATCTTAGACATAACCCATCCACCAAAAACACTACCATGATGGTTTAAGTCTGAGGGGAAAACCCTACCTTTAAGTGAAAGTTCTTTCATGCGTTACTCCTTTTTATTTTTCGTTCTTTAATATCATCACTGAAGCTGTTAAACCAAAACGAAGTTTTACATCTTCTGGAAGTTTATCCAGTTTTATACGTACAGGTATTCTCTGTGCAAGACGTATCCATTGGAAGACTGGTTTGACACTTGGAAGCAGGTTATTACCCGGATTACCATCTGAGTGTGCAATACCCCATGCTATGGACTCCACTTTTCCCTTAAGCGGCGTGTCCGGATAAGCAAGAAGTGTTACCATAGCTGTATCTCCAACTTCCACTTCAGGAATAGCATCTTCTCTAAAGAAACCAAAGACCCAGTAAGAATTTTCATCTACCAACGCTAAAATTGGTTTATTTGCAGAAGCTTGTGAACCTATCTGGAAATTGATGTTTGAGACATAACCATCTACTTCTGCATAAACTTTAGTATATGAAAGATTAAGTTTAGCTGTATTCACAGCTTCTTTTGACGAATCTATATCAGCCAAAGATTTAAAATAATTGGTTTCATTTCTTACCAGGTCCTTTTGTGAAACAGCACCTTTATCTTTAGAATAGATATTTTGTACACGCTCATATTCTATCTTTGTACCTTTAGCAGCCTCGAGTGTACGCTGAAGTCTGGCTTCTGCCTGATTTAGTTTTACTTGATACTGTGATGGGTCTATCTCAAAAAGAAGATCACCTATCTTCACTTGTTGATTATCAACCACATTAATTTTAGTAACCATGCCATTTACACGAGGTGTTACCTGAATGACCTGAGTTCTCACCTGTCCATCTCTTGTCCATGGATTATCAATATAAGCTCTGTATTTATTATAGGCAAAAAATCCAGCAGCTCCCAAGATAGCAAGTGTAAGTATTACTTTTATTATATTCTTCATCATTAACCTTTAAAATTTAATCCAAAATGTGTCTATCAACACCATATAGAGTACCATGATCGCAATAAATACATAAGATGGTGCATAGAGATAACGTGTCAACTTTAGCTTGTTGAGAAGCATTACCGTAATCAGTGCTCCTAAAAAAGAGAGGAACATAACCAATAAAAGCGGTGAATAATAGACATCACCTATTGAAAGTTCGTGTGGAAAAGGATTACTCATTATTTCATACCTTCTGGAATTCTTGTCATCTCTGGATCAAGATATTTACCCCAATCAACTCTCTTCTGCATTTTTGCTGCTGTTTCAGAAGAAAGATAGGACTTTCCTTTACTTATCTGCCATCCACCTCCGAGTGCTTTATAGAGTGAAATTGCCTGTGTAGCAAGGTTCCCTTTAATTGATGCATATCTGTCCTGTGTAGATGTTAATTTTTCAACCGTAGTTAAAAGTCGTTGGTAAGAGACTAGACCATCATTATACTGTATTACTGAAATATTGAAAGCTCGAACCGTTGCATCAACTGCTTTTCTATTTTCATGTTGTTGTTTTTCTGTTAGAACATAACCTTGAAGTGCATTGGAAACTTCAGAGACAGCAGAGAGTACAGACTTGTTATAGTTAACCAAACTCTCTTCAAATATAGCATCTTGCAATCGTATCTGGTTTTTTATACGCCCATATTGGAATATGTTCCAGGAGAATGCTGGTCCAATAGTAATACCTAGTGCATTTGAACCAGATACCCATGAACCAGTAGCATTATTACTGTTTAACCCTATGTTACCAAATAGAGAGAAACTAGGGTAGAGTTCTGCCATGGTTGCACCGATCAGCGCACTATCTGAGCGAACACGATATTCGGCAACTTTAATATCTGGCCTTCGTGTAAGTAATTCAGCATCAATTTTATTGTAAGGATTTAAATGAGGAAGTGGTATCATGTCAACATTAAGAAGATCAGATGAGCCAGCTTTTATCTGCATCACACCTCTTTTCTTTTGGCCTATATATTTACCTGCAGGGTCACTATATTTTTGTTTTTTTGATGTAAGGACCTTCGCAACATTAATAATATCAGTACCCAATAGAAGAGCAATTGCATTACGTGCTTTAACTTTTGTGATTTCAATCGCATGAATTGCTGCACGTGTATTATAAAGTTGACTACGGGACTGCTGCATATCTAGTTCAGAAACATTTCCTGAATTAAATTGAACCTCAGTCATCTCAGTCACTCTCTCTTGTATGATTACATTCCGTTTTGCATAGGCAACACGTTCTTCAGCAGTTCTATAGTTAATATAGTTACGTGCAACTTCTGAGATAACTGATACCATAATATTATGATAAGAGGCAACACTGGCATAAAGGTTTGCTTCTGAAGATTCTATACCTCTTGCATATTTACCCCAAATATCCATCTCCCAACCCATATCAAAGTTTATACCTGCGACTTCAAAATTCTCACCATTACTACGTACGGCAGCGGCATTTCCAGAAAGTGTCTGAACCTGAGGAAAAGTAAGTCCTTCACTGATACCCAATACTGCACGTGCTTGAATAATACGAAGACCGGCACTTTGGATATCAAGATTTTGAGCATAGGCTTTTTCAACTAAAGAATTGAGAGTAGGGTCATTAAAAGTTTTCCACCATTGTGTGATATGTTGATCACTTTTCTTACTTTCATGTTTCCATTTCTCAGGTATAGGAGGATTTTTTATACCCATAAAGTCAGGTCCTAATTTTGTACACCCGCTTAGCACTAACAGTGTCAATGCAGAAAGGCCTATTTTTGGTAATTGTTTTATCATATTTTCTCTTTTCATTTTAAAATCTATTTTTTTCCAATACTTTAAAATCTAACGACTCCATCATTTGCTGACAATTAAACAATGCAAGCCATACATTTCTACGTAAAGAAATATTTTCATAAAACTCAATGATCTCTTTTTCACTGTACAAACCATAGTTCACTTCAGAGAGAAAACTTTTTAGATTTTCTTCGATCTTCCTAACGATCTGTGCATGATCTCTCCAGAATGGATCTATCTCACCCACATTCTTGTCTTTAGCATAATCCCCTAATAGATCTGCCAATAATTCACCTTTAGACTTTTCTTTAAATACTTTAAGTAAAGGATTATCAAGCATTTGTATATTTCTATGATACATCATTTCTAAAAGGTAAGCAAATGTCTCACACTCTTTCGTAAAGCCCAATAAAAGCTTTTTATCTATCTCATCAAAATATTTATCATCTACTTGACTGGCCCATAGCTGCATTTTTTTAACGGTCTCATTAAGATGCACCTCACTGTAACTTGCTGACAATTTCCCTATCAATGATCCATTATGACTTTCAAGATTCATATTTCTACGTATAAATACCTCTGAGAGTTTAAAGAATCTTTTTTTCATAACTAAAAAAAGATGTTCCGGTTTTGTCGAAAATGGTATATAATAAAATAAAAGCAACAAAAAAAGAAAAAGATAAAAGATCAAAAGTGTAATAAGGAATACATTAAAATTATAGTTCATCTCATTGGCTATACCTAACGTAGCTGTACCAAGTAAAAAGAAAACTGATATTTTTGGATTGATCCAATAAAACCCTATAAATGAATATACAAATATAAAGATCCCTAACTCCCAACCATAATAAAGACTTGGAAGTACAAATATGTACATTACTGTAGCAAAAATAAAAGAAAATGAAAAAAGAATGATCAATAACGATGGTTTTAAAGGACTAAATGTTGTTAAGACACTCAAAGCAGTTGCTAACGTTACAATAAGAAAACCTCCAGGAGGGTTCACATATATCCAAAGCAGTGTTGTGGTCCAGAAAATGATAAAGCTAAGTAGTGTTCCTTTAAGATGTTCCATATCAAACCAAAGAAAATTAGAAGGTTTTGGTATATCTTCAACTGCAAAAAATGTTGGCATTGGGCTTATTAAAATGTTAAGCTTTTCTGCCAATGCACATAATTGTCTATGCAATTTCACCATGTCACTTGTTGTAGTGCTTAGATCAGCACGATCTAGCTGGCTGAGTTCTTTGATCTCTTCAATATTATATTCAAGAGCAAATTCTTCAGGTATATCGATCTCTTTTTGATCTCTCCAAGCTTTTGGGAGTGCATCTAGGAGTTCAAATATCTCACTCTCCATCTTTTCATATTTTTTTACATAATGGGGAAGGTTATCCGCATATGATGCTTTATCATGTAAAGCCAGAAGCGTAAGTGTTTCATTTATCTTCTTATAACTATATACGATATCATACCATTGTGTTTGGGAAAAGTTC
>CBFHPE010000079.1:0-8740 GCA_965657515.1 Sulfurovum sp. | reverse complement strand
TTTCTCTTCAAGTTTTGCGATGTCAGTCTCTTTATTGGTTACGATCCATGACTCTACACGTTTTGACATCTCATCCATCCATTTACCTGTGTTTACAGATAGATCTTTAATGAGCTCAAATGCAGGCATAGGAAGCAAAGTGATCTTACCATCAGGGTAAGAGCTTGTAAGTGTTCTACATGCTAAGACTGGTTTTCCATTGACAACCATACCACAAGAACCACAGATACCTGCACGACAGACAAAATCATAAGAAAGATCTGCATCTTGGTTAGAACGTATTTCATTGAGTGCGATAAAGAGTGTCATCCCTGGAGTTTCTTCTAGTTTATAGTCTACAAAAGTTGGTACACTCTCTTGATCCCTAGGGTCATATTTTAAAATGGATACTGTTATTTCTCTATTTGTGTTACTCATGATTAATCACCTGCTCTTTCATTTTTCTCTTTGTAGTTCATCGGTAGATCAAAGTGCATGAGTGCCTCTTGGATCTCATGTCTGTCTTTACCCTCTTCTTGCATTTTTTTAGTTAAATTATCAACTTCTTCTTGACGTACACTCGCATCTTCATGCTCAATGGTCATTCCTTTAGCTCCATATCCTCTAAAGGCAGGTGGCATTTCCATGGTCTTGATATCTATCTCTTCATAGCTGATAGTTGGTTCTATGTCATCAGGGTTACTCCATAGAGTAAGTGTACGGTTCAACCAGTTCTCATCATCTCTTTTAAGATAATCTTCACGGTAGTGTGCGCCTCTTGATTCAGTTCTGTCTCTTGCACCTTTTGCAACACAAAGTGCCAACTTCAACATTTTAGGAACGCGGTATGCCTCTTCAAGTTCAGGGTTACCATGCATTGTAGTAGAAGAGATCTTTACATTTTTACTCTTTTCAAGAAGCTCTTTTAACTCTTCTACTGCATCTGTAAGATTTACTCCATCTCTAAAGATACCAACTTTGTCATCCATGATCTCCT
Organism: Sulfurovum sp.; assembly: GCA_965657515.1. Lineage (GTDB taxonomy): Bacteria > Campylobacterota > Campylobacteria > Campylobacterales > Sulfurovaceae > Sulfurovum. The sequence continues at coordinate 7,764 of CBFHPE010000079.1, read as the reverse complement.
GCATACGCTCTTTGATCTTAAAGATATTCTCTGTACCCTGCTCTTTGATAAGGTTTTCCAAATAAGTCTCTTGCTCTTTAAGACTTTTGCTTATAGTTGAAGTTGAGATCTCAACATCATTTTCCAAACAGAAATCAGCAAAATAGTTACCTATGATCATCCCCGCAACAACTGTTTCAGAAACAGAGTTTCCACCCAAACGGTTAAACCCATGTAGATCCCAACATGAAGCTTCACCACAGGCAAATAAACCTGCCATATTTTGTGACTCTCCTGTTGCATCAGTTCTGATACCACCCATAGAGTAGTGCTGCATTGGACGCACTGGCATCCAACCTTTTTCACCCTCATCAGCAGGGTCTATACCGTTAAAGACCTGACTGATCTCTTGCACGTCACGAAGGTTTTTCTCGATATGTTCACGACCTAAGATGGAAATATCCAACCATAAGTGATCACCATAAGGAGAAGGAACACCTTTACCGTTTCTAATGTGTTCCATCATTCTACGTGAGACAACATCTCTTGATGCCAACTCTTTCTTTTCAGGCTCATAGTCAGGCATAAAACGGTGTCCATCTACATCACGTAAGATACCACCATCTCCACGACACCCTTCTGTTAGGAGTATCCCTGAAGGAACGATCGGTGTTGGGTGAAACTGTACTGCTTCCATGTTTCCTAAAGTTGCCACACCTGTCTCCAGTGCTAAGGCCGCTCCTATCCCTTCACAGATCACAGCATTGGTAGTTGACTTATAGAGTCTTCCATATCCACCCGTAGCGATACAAGTACCTTTTGAAACATATGCTTCAAGCTCTCCTGTGATCAGGTCTCTAACCACTGCCCCATAACAACGATTGTTTTCATGGATGAGGGAAATAGCTTCTTTTCTATCTCTTACATCTACCTCATGTTTTAATGCTTCATTCGCAACTGAAAAGAGCATCGTATGCCCTGTTGCATCAGCGGTATAACATGTTCTCCATTTTTTAGTACCACCAAAGTCTCTAGAGGTTATCAAACCGTGACGGTCTTGATCTTCAACGATGGTTGTTTGTTTCGCATTGATGATCGCTGTTCTAGCACCTTCTTGTACACGTGACCAAGGCACACCCCATGCAGCTAATTCTCTGATCGCTTTAGGAGCAGTATGTACGAACATACGTGCTACTTTCTGGTCACAACCCCAGTCACTTCCTTTTACTGTATCGGCAAAATGAAGATCTTCATTGTCACCATCAGACATCTTTGAGTTTCCTAAAGAAGCTTGCATTCCCCCCTGTGCTGCTGCACTGTGAGAACGTTTTACAGGTACCAAAGAAAGTACTATCGTATTTAAGCCTTTTTTCTGTGCTGCAACACTGGCACGTAACCCTGCCAAACCTCCACCAATAACCAAAGCATCACAATAATGTACTTTCATTATGCTACCTCCACTTTTTTATCTATTTGATATACTGCTGTACTCGGGACATAGCGTTCACCTACTTTATCCCTATGTTCATACCCTATTTTCATATAGGCAAACAGTGTTGTGAAACCTAAGATCAGGAAGAACCATGTCAAGATCTTTTTAATTTTCTTTAATGTTTTTCTCGTTGCTTTTGGATCATCACCATCAAACCATCCCCACTTCACACATAGTCTGTAAAGTCCGATAGTTCCATGAAATTCAACTGCAAGTAAGAGTAAGATAAACATTGGCCACATCCAACCTGACCAGATTCTATCTGCACTGGCATACGGACCAATGTTATCAGGGTTTGTCATAATAATATATATGTGTATTGACCCCAGGAAGAACATAGCAAACCCGGTAAAAGCTTGAATAAACCAAAGTTTTGTATCTTCATGGTTTAAACTGCTTGATGTCTCTTTAATGACCTTATATTGCTTATAGTTTGCAGGTAACTTACGCATACCTAACATTGCATGTCCTATAAACACAATAAAAATAAAAAGAGCAAAACCCGAAACCAAGATAGGTGCTCCTCCCTCAATTATAAAGCTTCCTTCAAAAAACTTGGTCACAGAATACATAAAGTCTTTACTTATCAATATAGATGAGACCATAAGCATATGCCCCCACATGAAAAGACCTAGTATTAACCCTGAAGCACTTTGGAAATAATCCAATTTTGCAGGCATACGACTCTTTTTTGTACCCGTTTTGATTTTATTTGTGTTATTCATAATCCTCCTCATACATATATGTTATAATCCGATGTTACTCCTAAAAAATCGTACAATAATCGCAATTTTATAAATATTCTGCGATTTTTATTTTTTATCTGTCAAGACCCTACTAGCATGATTAATGAGTTTTGATACTAATATTCTCAATTTTTGTTTTATGATAATAAAATGACACTTTTATTATATATTTATATCGTCAAGTGTTATACTTATAAATAAAATAAATAATAAGAATATGTAATTGAATATTAAAAACAATAAATCTCTAAAACATAAACTGTATTGTGATGAAAATCTAGATATGATGATCAACCCTATTAATTTAAGTTTTAATGACATCAGTTTAGAAAAGAATTTTATTAAGAAATTTAATAATGATAATATCTTATATACACGATTTGGAATAATTCTAACTTTTATATTATTTACCCTATATGCTGCTGTTGATGCTTATGCCTACCCATCTTCATATACAAGCATGTGGATAATACGTCTTTTTGAAGATATTATGTTAATAGCATTTTTTATATATACTTTTAATCCTAAATACAAAAAGCATTTACAAAGAAACAATATTTTATTAGTTGTAATGACTGGTTTAAATCTTATTGCTCTCTATTCTTTTAAAATTGAAACTTCCTATGTCTATATTTTTATCGCATCATATACATTGTTGATTACAGGAGCATTCTTTACCGTAGGACTTTTATTCTTTAATGCCTTAATAACAGTTTTATTGTTGGATCTTGTATTAGCTGGCATATTAATTTATATAGAATTAGATGCTATAAGTATGTTTTTATTGGGAGTATTATTTTTATCGATAAGTATATTAGTTGTTGTTGGAGCCTATTTTTTAGAGTTAAATAAAAGAAAACTTTATTTAAATAATATTTGCAATGATAAACTTCTTATTGATCTTATAAGTACCCAAAAAGAATTGCAAGATCAGGCAAACCGAGACCCAATGACAAATCTTTATAATCGAAGATATTTATATGAATTTTCCAAAGAAGTTATACAAATGTCAAGAAAAGAGGAAAAACCTCTTTCTATTATTCTTCTGGATATTGATGATTTTAAAATAATAAATGATACATATGGACATGCTATAGGAGATGATGTAATCATATCTTTATCATCATTCTTACATTTTAATACAAGAAATAGTGATATAGTATGTAGACATGGTGGAGAAGAGTTTGTTATATTGTTGCCAAATACTGATGAAGATGCTGCATTGCAGATTGCTGAGAAATTAAGAACATCTGTTGAAGAATATAAAGTAACAATAAATCAAAAATTAGAAATTAAATTAACTATTAGTTTAGGTATATCAAGTGTAGACATAAGTAATGAAAAAGATATTGACAAGGCATTAGGCAGAGCTGACAATGCATTATACAAAGTAAAACATAGTGGTAAGAATAGTGTAGAAATTTACATTAAAGAAGTTAAGGAATAACATTTGGCTTACTATATAACAAAGTTAATTATTACAGCACTTCTCATTGTATTGATCTCTGAAATAGCAAAGAGAAGCAGCTTGATGGGTGCACTGTTAGCAGCTATTCCTTTGGTGTCCATACTGGCAATGACATGGATGTATATAGACACAAATAGTAGCAGTAATGCAGTAGAATTTTCAAATAGAATTGTTTGGCTAATTGCCCCATCGATGACACTGTTTATAGCTTTTCCTATCTTAATCAAAAAAGGATTAGGGTTTTACCCTAGTATGGTCGTTTCAATAATGATGACCATTTTTGCATATTACAGTGTCATTTTTATTCTTGGAAAATTTGGGATTAAATTATAAATTGAAGTTCTGCTTGAAAACCTTATAAAATATATAATTTTATAAGGTTTGACCTAAGGTAGTAATCTTTATCCTTATTGTGCTAACTAATTGTGTCAGCAGGGACAAATACTGAACCATCCATGATAATTCTTGCACTTCTGCTCATACCAACTTTTTCGATGGTGTAGTTTCCATGTTCATTTATGATTGTAGAGCCTACTCTAAGTGTACCTGATGGATGACCAAATACAACAGATTCACGTTCTCCACCACCTGCTGCGTCACTTACAAGAGTACCTGGTATACAGGCAGCTACAGCGATAGCTACAGAAGCTGTACCCATCATAGCGTGGTGTAGTTGTCCCATAGACAGTGCTCTTACATTAAGCTCAATGTCACTGGCTTCTATGGGTTTACCACTTGATGAAGTATAGCCCTCAGGTGGTGCGACAAAAGCAACTTTTGGTGTATGTTGTCTGCCCTCTGCTTCTTTGATGTCAGAGATCAACCCCATTTTAATAGCACCATAAGCACGAATGGTTTCAAACATCTCTAAGGCTTTTGCATCAGAATTGATGTCCCCTTGAAGCTCCGTACCTTTATATCCGATAGCATCTGCATTTAAAAATATAGTAGGAATACCTGCTGTTATCATGGTAGCTTTAAAAGTACCTACACCAGGTACCTCTAGATCGTCTACTAAGTTACCCGTAGGAAATAGTGTTTCATCCGGGTCTATAGGTGCAACAAACTCTATCTTGACCTCTGCAGCAGGAAATGCCACACCATCTAAGATAAAGTCACCCATTTCACGAACCACTCCACCTGCCATAGGCACATGAGCGATAATGGTTTTTTGTATATTTACCTGCCAAATACGCACTTCTATAATGCCATCTTCCATCATTCTACTATCATCAAGAAGTCCACTTTTAATAGCAAATGAACCTACTGCTCCCGTGAGGTTACCACAGTTACCACTCCAGTCAACAAAAGGTTTATCTATAGCTATTTGACCAAATCTGTAGTCTACATCATGATCCTCTTTAGTACTTTTACTCACAATGACCGTTTTACTAGTACTTGAAGAAGCATTACCCAGACCGTCTATCTGTTTGTTATATGGATCAGGGCTACCTATGACACGAAGCAAAAGCTTGTCAAGTTTAGCTTGATCTTCCAGTGCCTCTTTTGGAAGGTCATCTTTTTTAAAGAACACACCTTTACTTGTTCCACCACGCATATACGTGGCAGGAATGCTTTGTTGTGGGATATATGCCATCTTTTTTCCTTACTTACCAGCTACGAAATCTTTTGCAAACTTTTGCAAGATCCCACCAGCATTATAAACTTCAACTTCTGCACTTGTATCTAGTCTACAGATAACAGGTATATCTACACTCTCATTGTTTGCTCTTGTCATACGTACCGTTAATTTACTTCCAGGCTGTATATCTCCAAGAACTTCAAATGTTTCAGTACCATCTATGTTGTAAGTATGTCTGGTGTCACCATCACTAAATTGTAGAGGCAGTACACCCATACCTACAAGGTTCGTTCTATGGATACGCTCTATACTTTCAGCAACAAGCACTTCAACACCGGCAAGTCTAACACCTTTAGCTGCCCAGTCACGTGAACTTCCCTGTCCGTAGTTTGTACCTGCGATTATGATCAGTGGTTGTTTACGCTCTTGATACGTCTCGATCGCTTCCCACATTCTCATCACTGTACCATCAGGTTCAACGCGTGCGAGTGAACCTTGTTTGACCTCACCATTATCATCTTTAACCATTTCGTTAAAGAGTTTCGGGTTAGCAAATGTTGCACGTACAGCAGTATTATGGTCACCTCTGTGGGTTGCATATGAGTTCAGATCATCAATAGGCAGTCCCATTTTTAAACAGTATTCACCTGATGCACTATCTGGCAATATCGCATTTGACGGCGATAGGTGATCTGTCGTGATGTTATCAGGCAATACTCCTAATGGACGTAGATTCTTAAGTGCCGGTCTACCTGTAAATTCAGCATCCCAGTATGGCGGTTTTTGAATATACGTTGATTGAGGATTCCATTTATAGAAAGGATCCACTTCAAAATCACCTAAAGCACTTTTAGCGAACATAGGTTCATAGATCTCTGTAAACATTTCTGGTTTTACAGAAGCTTTTACCACTGCATCGATCTCTGCATCTGTAGGCCATAGGTCTTTAAGTGTAATGTCATTACCCTCTTTGTCTTTACCTAATACATCTTTCTCTATATCAAAACGTATACTTCCTGCTAAGGCATAAGCGATAACAAGTGGTGGAGAAGCTAAAAATGCTTCTTTTACATAAGGGTGAATCCTACCATCAAAGTTTCTGTTCCCAGAAAGTACAGCTGTTGTATATATATCATTATCTACAGCTTCTTTTTGAATCGCAGGATCAAGTGCTCCTGACATACCATTACATGTAGTACAGGCAAAACCAACTATACCGAAGCCAAGTTGCTCAAGTTCACCTAATAAGTTTGCATCTTTTAGATACTCTTCTACTACTTTAGAACCTGGTGCCAACGATGACTTAACCCATGGTTTACGTTCTAGTCCAAGCTCATTAGCCTTTTTAGCCAAGAGTCCAGCTGCTACAACGTTACGTGGGTTAGAAGTGTTCGTACATGATGTGATAGCTGCTATCAAGATAGCGCCATCAGGCATCTTGTCATCTTCTATAGTAAAATCTTTGATGATACCTTCTGCTTCAAGTGTAGTAGTAGGTACAAGCTTATGAGGTTTTGATGGACCTGCAAGTGAACGTGTCACAGTACTTAGATCAAACTCTAACTCTCTTGCATAAGTTGCATTATCAAGCATTGTAGCCCAAAGACCATTTGCTTTTGCATATGTTTCTACCAATTTTACTTGTTCAGGCTCTCTACCCGTAAGGGTAAGATACTCTAATGTCTGATCGTCTATGGCAAACATCGCAGCACTTGCACCGTACTCTGGTGTCATGTTAGAGATTGTAGCTCTATCACCAAGTGTTAAATACTCTAAACCTTCTCCATAGAATTCTAAATAAGAAGAGATTACATTATTTTCACGTAAAAAAGATGTCATCGCCAGTGCTATATCAGTAGCAGTGATACCTTCAGTTCTTTTACCTTTAATGTTCACACCAATGATCTCAGGAACTCTCATAAATGAAGGGTTTCCAAGCATGACATTTTCAGCTTCTAGTCCACCTACTCCAATAGCGATAACACCCAATGCATCAACATGAGGTGTGTGGCTATCCGTACCTACAAGTGTATCAGGACTGGCAATACCGTCAATAGCATGTACAACAGGTGACATTTTTTCAAGGTTGATCTGATGCATGATACCATTACCCGGAGGAATAACATCTACGTTATCAAATGCCTCTTTAGTCCAGTTAATAAAGTGAAATCTATCTGCATTTCTTCTGTCCTCAATGGCTCTGTTCTTATCAAATGCATCCGGATCAAAACCACCACATTCAACTGCCAGTGAGTGGTCAACGATAAGCTGCGTAGGCACTACAGGATTAACCTTTTTAGGATCTCCACCTTCTTCAGCAATAGCCTCACGGAGCCCCGCAAGGTCAACCAATGCTGTAAGACCCAATATATCGTGTGTTACAACTCTACTTGGATACCAAGGAAAATCTTTATCAGCTCTTTTTTCTATGATCTGAACCAATGAATCTCTTAAGTCTGAAGTTGGACATTTACGAAGTAAGTTTTCAGCTAACACA
>CBFHPE010000078.1:0-8806 GCA_965657515.1 Sulfurovum sp. | reverse complement strand
CTCAGCACTTTTAGAAGTCTCAACAGCTCCGTCTTTCATTGCTGTAGCAGAATCTTTAGCATCTTTACTCATGCTAACCATTGCTTCTTTCATATCTTTCATCATTTCATTCAAATCATTCCCAGCTTGAACACTTGTTAATAATGCAGCTACTGCTACAGAAGTTGTAATTAATTTTTTCATTTTGTACCCTTTTATTTTTTTAAGTTATGAGAAATTATAGTAGTTTTTATATTAATAATAACTTAAAGTAATTGGAAACATAAGGAAAATTAATTATTTTTCTTACTGAGAAGATCTTTTATCATTAAAAGTAAACAAAATACCCACAGTATGTCCATGATCATGTTAGGTTTGTATTGGAGTATATAATATAAGAAGGGCCATCCTAAAAGGATGATGTACTTCATATAATAAAAGAAGAGTATACCTGCGCCGTAAATCTCTTTTATTATTTTATGTATATCTATGATGAAAAATTTGGAGTACCATCTGCCATATGTGTGGCTTCCTGGTTCTGTGCTTCTACCTCAGCTTCATATGCCATGATCTGATGACGTACTTCATTGATCTGTTCTACTGTCACACCATCATCGCTGGACCATGCCACCTCAACTTCTCCACCATACTCTTCTCCCATCATTTCGATCTTTTGAGCATATTCATTGATGTCGAGACAGATCTCCATACTCTCTTCTTTCATAGTATCACTTAATTCTATATACCAACGTCCTAAAGGATTTGTTTTAATAACAGATTCTATAACAACCATAATTACACTCCGCCTTTAAAGTCTTTCTTCTTTAAGTCACCATTATAAATGATGTCACGAACATCAACACTATCCATATTAAGCATATCTGGAACCACATCTGCTTCTTCAAGGTCTTTGATCGCACTTTCAAGCTCTTCTTGATAGGTTTGCATCATATCTGCTGCAAGAACATGTCGAGTCTGCTGGATCTTAACAAGTTTTTCGATCTCTTCTTCAACACCAGTACCCTCTATCGTTACGATCATCTTTCCTTTTTCTTTGTCACCAAAGTGATAATCACAAACTCCAGAGGCTTCTAACTCTTCTTTAAGTCCATCATAATGTTCCGGTTTTACCTGTACTACAATACTTGATATATTCATTTTTCTACCTTTCTTTTCTTATATAATTTTAACGTAATCAGAGTAGCTTTGCAATCTGATCTAACTGTTCATCTGTCACATATAAAACAACTCTTGAGCTCTGCTCTTCACTTTTTTTCAAGGCATCATAGGTATTTTGCATCCTGATCCTTGTTTCTCTATCTATCGGAGAACGTAAAGACTTGTACTCGACAATCTCTCCATTTTTATAGACACCGGAGATATTTGCATGCACCCAGTAGTATCCATTATCTTTGCGTTTATTCTTGACATATCCCTGCCAGCTCTCACCACGACCAAGTGTCTCCCAGATATCTGCAAATACTGACTTGGGCATATCGGGATGTCTGACAATGTTATGCGGCTTGCCTATGAGCTCATTGACCTCATAACCGCTGATCTTGGCAAAGGCCTCGTTGGCATGAATGATCACACCGCCCAGATCAGTTCTTGAGATAATTTCTACATACTCAGGTACTTCCGTTTCTATAAACATATCAAATGTTGTATCCATACTTACTCCTTTTATGCTGATTGAGAGGAACAAAGTCCCTCTTGAGACATTGCCCTGAGTGAACGGTTCATAGTACTGATACTATGTATCACTTTAGTCTCCACATCATCACCGTATTGTCATCACTAGAAGAAAAAAGTACATTTTCATCTTTAAAGATAATCGTATTCAGTGTACTCTTTTGCCCTTTAAGTTCTGCTATTTTTGCTTTTGTATTGACATTATAGATAAATATATCATTCTGTTCATTCATAGTGAAAGCTACTCTTTTTGCACTTGGACTCAGTGCAGTGGCGTAGATAAGAAAAGAACTCTCTATATATTTTCCACTGTTCATTAGCACATCATAAAGCGCACCTCTTCTATCCTGTCCTGCACCTGCTACATTACCCTGCTTATAGTCCACCTTATAGACATTATCAACATTCACACTATCAAGTGCCTTAAGTACGTCACCGCTTTTTGTATCAATAATATTAAGAACTCCACTCTCACAGGCAAATACAGCCTCTGTTTTATCTTCATTCAAAGCAAAGTCAGAGAACTTGGATGGACTTAACTGTACACGATACAGCTCTTGTTTACTTTTGATATCAAAAAGTGCTGCTTCATTGGAGAGATAACCAAAAAGGACCTGATCTTTATTGACAAATCTTACTTTTATGACCGCTTTTTTATCTTCTGCACTTAAAAGTTGTGTCGTGACATTATTTTCATGTATCCAAAGATTTGAATATCCACCTTTACCGCTGTCACTTAAAAGCAGATAACGTCCTTCTATTTCATCTACAGAAAAAATACGAGCAGGCATTATATCACCAATAAAATCTTTTACATCCGGAAGTGAAATAGTAGAGGTAAATACCTTTTTTTCATAATCATATATTTGTACTTTTCCATTATCTGTACCAATTATAAGTACATTATCTCTCTGTACCATATCTTTAGCCATGCCATCCACAATGATCTCTTGTTCTGGGGAATATATAGAAGTACTGTAGACCCATGTTAGGGAAAATAAAAATACTATAAAGATTTTTTTCATGCTATCACCTCTTCTACAGTAGCTAAAACCATTTTAGCTATCCCCTCCTCATCCAATGATGTTTGTATACCATACAGGTCTACATCAGAAAGGTAGAACTCATCTATGTTTTCATGTACCTTAAGCTTTTTGATCATCTCAACCATCGCACTTTCTCCCATAGCTTCCTGCAAGATATCTGTTACATAAAGCAGATAATTAAAATCTTCAGGATCGATCGCATCGAACTCATCACTGTCGTCATCATCATAATTTTCATCTATTACTAAAAGATAGCGCAACTCACTTACATCTTCGGGTAATTTTTTAAATAGCTTTGGATAACTTTTTTCTATGGTTTCTATAGTCAATATATTTACTCCGTTTCATTTGGGTCTGTCGCCATAGCGATGGCATTATAATCGATCGCTTGTGTAGGGCATCTGCCCAGACAAAACCCGCAACTTGTACATTTTTCAGTATCGATCACAGGATTGAACATACCGTTAAAAAGTATAGCATCATCAATACACGGTTCTTTACATGAAAAACATATCACACCATGATGTGCGACACAACCTTCTGTCGAGATACGAAATGTAGCATTGAGCTGTTCTGAAGTATGTTGATTGTCCAAATTTAAAACACCAGGTTCACACACATTTGCACACTCTTCACAAAAAGTACATCCACTTTTTGAAAAATCCAGTCTTGGTGTCCCGTCATCTTGTATATATATGATCTGTTCATCACAGGAAGCGACACATGCTTTACTCTCACATGTAACACACTCACTCTGAAAAAGAGACTCATTTAAACCATAAGGAGGTCTCACCACAAAAGGTGAGTTCTCCTTGTTTTGATCAAGAGGTTTTCTAAAAGCATTTAGAAAATCACGTCTGGATGCCACTATTATTCACCTTCCATAAAAGGGTGTTTTTCTGGAAGTTCAGCATCAATACCATCATTCATATGATCGATCAATGATGAATGCGCTTTATCTGCATCTCCATAATCAGGTCTAAATGTATTAGCAACTGAAGTTTTCATTTTCGACTGTGGTGCATGACACTGTGTACAGTTGAAACGACCTTGATACAATGTATCAGTTTGATCTGCATCTGCGATAACTATATCAGATGTATTTGGCAACATTGAACCCAAAATCTGTCCTTCTTTTACTACCATATCACCTTTCATGGTTGTGGAAGGTCTATAGTTCGTAAAGTGTGTCGCAGGAATTGGTGTAGAACCTACAGATGGTGCAACTTCTGGCATGTGACATCCAAGACACTGATTGTTCATCTTAGTAATAGGAAGTAATCCATCTACAGAGTGAGGGATCATAGGTGGTGCATCTTTAAATGCTCTTTCAAATTTCGTAGACGATCCTGGTGCTGGTCTATCGTAATCTGCCTTGTCACCTTCTGTCGTACTTTCACTATAAAGATCTGTCTTTCTTAACCCTAATGCTTCTTCAGACACAGTACTTCTATTTCCGAGGTCTTCAAACTCGATACGAATATCACTTGATGAACCTTCATTCAAGTCAATGTATGTACCTCCCACAGCAGCTACAGCAGCAGCCGCGGCATGTGTTGTTGCACGTTCAGTTGGTGTTGCTGCACCTGCTTTGATTTGTAAAGCCATAGCTTCAATATCTGCATCACTCAGGTCTTTTACCTGTACCATCATCATCCCTTTAAGCGCATCACCGTATGTACCGGCTTTATACCCTTTCATAGAATCAACGATATCTTTCAGTGACATATCCTTAACGATCAGTGACTTACCCATCGCAGCTTTTTCAAAGTATTGTCCATGACACCCTGCACACGCTGCAACACTCACGGCATACGCACTTGAAGTTGCCAATAAAGCACCAAGTGCAACTGTTTTTACTAATTTTTTCATATATATCCTCCTTAATCAGTTTTTAATAAACTGTCTAATTCCAAATTCCAATGCATCATCATTGCACACATCCACACATCTACCACAGTTCGTACATTCACCATCCGTGACTGAGAGACTCTCTTTACTGACCATATGCAGTACCTGATTTTCAGGACAGATCACTTTACAGTCCATACATGCTGTACACGTATCAGCATTATGCTTAACGCGTATCAGGCTGTAGCTTCCTATAAGCGAATAACTCGCACCCAAAGGACACAAGTGTCCACACCAACCGTTCTTGACACCAAATAGATCAAACAAAAATATCGTAATGATCACCGCAGCACCCATACCAAATCCAAAGACAATCCCTCTTTGCATAATGGTAATAGGACTAAATATCTCAAAGGCAGCGATACCGATCACAGCTGAGACGATAAGTCCCACTACCATGATCCAGTAGCGTGTACCTCTTTTAAGAAAACGGTAGTTGACCTCTTCTTTATCCAGTTTCAACTTACGTCTAAGCCAGTTAGCCAAGTCTGTTACCATGTTGATCGGACAAACCCAAGAACAAAATGCTCTACCACCTACGACAAAATAGAACATCGTAATGATCGCTGCACCAAGCAACACATCTGCACCTAAAACAAATCCTGTAGCCAACACTTGAAGTGTCGTATACGGATCAGCCAAAGGAATAACCCCAAATATATAAGAGGTTCCAAACGTACCGGCTAAAATATTCCAACCATACGCATTTGCAGAAAAGTATAAGAACATGAGTCCTATCTGAGTTGTTCTTCTAAGAAGCAAGTATTTAATATTATTCATTATAACTCTACCTCCGCATTCAGATAATCATCAGCTGATTTTTCAGAACGTTTTGTCTGAGTCTCTCCACCTTGGGCATTTGCCACACGCTCCTGGTCTTTTATATCCCAACCTTTTACGTAGTGGTCACCTGCTTTACCTTTAGCAATATCATTAGGCAATACAAAGATCGCCGGCTCTTCTGTCACACAAGCCTGTTCACAAAGTCCACATCCTGTACAGGCATGGTCTTGTACAATAGGGAGCAAAAACGCATGTTTCCCTGTTCTGTCATTTTTTATGTACTCTAGCGTGATCGCCACATCCAAAAGAGGACAAGCTCTGTAACACGCATCACACTGTATCCCCCAAAAGGCAATACACGACTCTTTATGTAGCACTGCCAAGCCCATTGAAGCTTTATTAATGTCAAGCTCTTCTTTTTCATTTAAGAGACTTGGCATATCTAAAGCACCTGATGGACAAACAGGTACACAAGGAATGTCTTCACACATATAACATGGCACTTCAGTAGGTACAAAAAATGGTGTACCGATCAGTAAAGGGTCACCACCTTTTGCCATTTGAAGTGTACTCGGTCTTGGTTTTCCTGTATCTCTATCTATATTGGTCTCTCTGTTTACACAAGCCTCTGCACAAAGTCCACACTTGATACAGGCTGCAAGAAAATCTTTTTCAGCCAACGCACCTGGAGGTCTAAGCACTAAGGGCGATGCTTTCACAGAATCAGTATAGCCACTCCATAACAATCCACCTAAAGCGGCCAAGCCCACACTTTGTGCGCTTGTTGCCATAAAGTTTCTTCTACTGTTAGAGTGTGCCATATCTGTTACGCCTTATAGAGTTTTACTGCACATTTTTTAAAGTCTGTCTCTTTTGACATAGGACATGTCGCATCCAAACATACTTTGTTAATAAAGACTTTTTCATCAAAGAACGGTACAAATACAACACCTTGAGGCATACGGTTACGCCCTCTTGTCTCAACTCTTGCTTTGACCTTACCACGACGTGAGTCAACCCAGATGAGTCCACCTTGTTTAAAGCCTTTATTTTTAGCATCTTGCGGATTCATATAACAAAGTGCTTCAGGTACTGCACGGAAAAGTTCAGGAACTCTCATCGTCATTGTACCAGTGTGCCAGTGTTCAAGTACCCTACCTGTACATAACCATATGTCATAGTTCTCATCCGGCATTTCCGGTGGATCCATGTATGGTCTTGCATAGATCTTCGCTTTGTTCTTAAGCGATTTTTTGTTTTTATCTTTGATACCTTTAAGGTCACCTTGCGCTAAAGCTTTAGCCAATGTACCGTAGAATGCAAAGTCATCAGCACCTGTTTCTTTAGCTGCTTTTGCTGCATATGGGTCATACTTAACATTAAATCTCCACTGTGTCTCTTTACCATCAACAACCGGCCATTTAAGTCCTCTTACCTTGTGATACACTTCAAATGGAGCAAGGTCATGTGCATGTCCTCTACCAAAGTCAGCATACTCTTCAAAAAGGTACTCATGAATCATAAATCCATACCCTTTCCATGGTTTACCGTCCGAACCAAGTACATTACGGCTGTCACCTCTTGATTCTGTATCATCATACCCTGCTTGAGGGAACTGATCGTTCAATACGTATGATCTGGCTTTTTTATTGGCAAATAGGATATCAAACATTGTAGTGTCTTTCGTGTATCCCATTTTCGCAGCATCTTTAATGATGTTTGGAAGTTTCTTACCGTTTCTTAGTGTAGATTCACCCCATAGATCTCCGACTGTAAATCTTTTAGAAAGTTCTACCCACTGCCATGTATCAGACATCGCGTCACCTACAGGAAGTACTTGTTGTCTCCAGTGTTGTGTACGACGTTCTGCATTTCCGTATGCACCCCACTTTTCATAGATCATCGCTGAAGGAAGAACAAGGTCAGATACTTTTGCAGAAATACCAGGGTACCCGTCAGAAGTAACAATGAAGTTGTCCATCTCTCTTGCTGCTTTGATCCAGTGAGAGGCAGCTGCAGAATCATGATAAGGGTTACATACATTTACCCATGCAAACTTGATCACACCATCTTCAATATCTCTGTGGATCTTCATAATATGCTGATTACCTACAGGGTTGATCGTTCCGTTTGGTACTTTCCAACCTTTTTCAGTGATCTTTCTGTGTTTAGGGTTTTTAACCATCATATCTGCTGGTAATCTGTGACAGAATGTTCCAACTTCTCTTGCAGTACCACATGCAGAAGGTTGACCCGTAAGAGAGAATGCTCCATCACCCGGTTTTGCTTGCTTGTTGAGTAAGAAGTGTACGTTGTATGCCAATGTATTTACCCAAGTACCACGTGTATGCTGGTTCATACCCATCGTCCAGAATGAAACAACTTTTCTTCCTTTTTGGATATAAAGATCTGCGAGTGCCTGAAGTTTTTTCTTATAGACTTCGATGTCCTCGTTTGGATCACCTTTAGTTGTCTTCGCTGTATACTCTAAAGTATATGGCTCTAAAGATTTTTTATACTCTTCAAAAGAAATTTCCCAGTGTTTTAATGTACCTGGAGTGTTCTTCATCACATCGCCCTCTTTGTAACCATAAGGTGCCAATGCAGGTGCTTCTTTAGCAGAAACTTTTTTACTCATTTCTTTAGAGACTGTTTCCATCTCTAATTTAGTATATTTTCCATCAACTACTGATTTTTCTGTATCTCTTCTGAGTCCATAACCGAGATTTACAGGACCTACGGCAAATACCATATGTTTTTTCACAAAATCCCAGTCAATGATCTTTTCTGCTTCATCTCTCATTACGATCTCACGAGCGATGTAGTTCCAAAGTGTCAAGTCTGTGTTTGGTGAGAAAATGATCTCAATATCTGCGATGTCAGATGTTCTGTGTCTGTATGTCGAGATATTTACAATTTTAACAATATCAGGATTTGAGAGTTTTCTATCTGTTACACGAGACCAAAGGATCGGGTGCATCTCTGCCATGTTTGAACCCCAAGATACAACAGTATCTGTAAGCTCGATATCATCATAACATCCACTTGGTTCATCGATACCGAATGTTTGGTAGAAACCAACAACCGCTGATGCCATACAGTGACGTGCATTTGGATCGATCGCATTTGATCTAAATCCAGCTTTCATCATTTTCTGCGCAGCATACCCTTCCATAACCGTGTACTGACCTGATGCAAAAACACCCACACCTTCCGGACCTGCATGTTTAAGTGCTTTTTTGATGTGCACTTCCATCTCATCAAAGGCACGTTCCCAACTTACAGCTTTGAACTTACCTTTTTTATCGAACTCACCTTTGTCATTCATACGAAGTAATGGTGTTTTAAGTCTATCTGCACCATACATGATCTTCGCATTAAAATAACCTTTAATA
>CBFHPE010000077.1:0-8950 GCA_965657515.1 Sulfurovum sp. | reverse complement strand
ATCCCAGATAGGTTCAGGACTTACAGGAGTGATGTATGTACTGGATGAACCAAGTATCGGACTGCATGAACGTGACACGATGAAACTTATCCGTACACTGAACTCTTTACGTGACAAGGGCAATTCAGTGATCGTAGTTGAGCATGATAAAGAGACAATTCTGGCAGCAGATTACATCATAGACATTGGTCCTGGAGCAGGGGAGTTCGGCGGAAAAGTTGTTTTTGCTGGGGATGCAAAAAAGCTTGCTAAAGCAAAGACCTTAACAGCTGACTATATGTATGGAAAAAAAGATATCACTTACTCTCATGATAACCTTCAAAAAGAGTGGATAGAGATTAAAAATGTCACACTGAATAACATAGAAAAACTTGATGCTAAGATACCACTGCAAAACTTTGTGTGTGTTACTGGAGTGAGTGGTTCAGGTAAGTCATCATTGATCCTTCAAACGCTTTTACCCGTAGCAAGAGAGTTATTGAACCGTGCTAAAAAAGTGAACAAAGTTGATGGTGTTGAGATCACAGGTTTAGAGAAACTTGATAAGGTGATCTATTTGGATCAAAGTCCTATAGGAAGAACACCACGTTCAAATCCTGCAACTTATACAGGAATTATGGATGAGATACGTAAACTCTTTGCTCAGACCAAAGAAGCAGAGCTTCGTGGTTACAAGATAGGACGTTTCTCTTTTAACGTCAAAGGTGGACGATGTGAAAAGTGTCAGGGTGATGGACAGATAAAGATAGAGATGCACTTTTTACCTGATGTCCTTGTGAGCTGTGATGCCTGTGATGGCACGCGCTACAATGCTCAGACAAGAGAAGTACTCTATAAAGGTAAATCTATAGCAGATGTACTTGCCATGTCAGTAGGAGAGGCACTGGAGTTCTTTAAAGCCATTCCAATGATAGCAGTGAAATTAAAGACACTTACGGATGTTGGACTTGATTATATTACTTTAGGGCAAAATGCAACAACACTCTCAGGTGGTGAAGCACAGCGTATCAAGCTCTCCAAAGAGTTAAGTCGTAAAGATACTGGGCAAACCCTTTATATACTGGATGAACCAACAACAGGACTTCACTTTGCAGATGTTGATAGACTGACAGGGGTCCTTCATCACTTGGTTGAACTTGGAAATTCTGTAGTGGTCATTGAACATAATCTTGATATGGTTAAAAATGCAGACTACATTATAGATATGGGACCTGAAGGTGGAAATAAGGGTGGACTTATCATTGCTGAGGGAAGTCCGGAAAAACTGGCTGCAGAATATAAAGAGACAGGCTCTTATACCGGTGAATATTTGGATAAAGAGATCAATTAGATATGTCCAAATCTTTCATTACAGATCTGACCTCTATACTTTTGATAGGTATCTCATTTATAGTTCTTGAAGAGTATCAGAATGCATTTTTGTATACAGGACTGTTTGCACTCTCTGGAGCGCTTACTAATCAGATAGCTATTCATATGCTTTTTGAGAGAGTTCCGTTCTTGTATGGTTCTGGAGTAATAGAGAAGAATTTTAGTACCTTTAAAGCATCTATACATACGATGATCATGAAACAGTTTTTTACAAAAGAGCAGCTTGGAGACTTTTTTGCCAAAGAAGAACAGAAGATAGATTTGGTCCCCTTGGTAGAGGGGGCAGACTTTTCACCTGCTTTTGATGCACTCTCTAAAACAGTGATGGAGTCTAAGTTTGGTGGAGCTATTCAAATGTTTGGTGGAGAAGAAGCACTCGAAGGTTTGCGTGATCCTTTTTCGCGTAAATTAAAATCTGCGGTAAGTTCCATCGTTTCCTCATCTACATTTAAAGCACAGATAGACCACCATATCCAAAACTCTACGCTCAGTGATGATATGATAGCTTCTGTAGAAGGGCTCATTACAAAAAGATTGAATGAGTTAACACCAAAGATGGTGAAAGAGTTGGTTCAGGAACTCATCAAAGAGCATTTGGGTTGGTTGGTTGTCTGGGGTGGTGTCTTTGGTGGACTTATAGGACTTGTTTCTTCATTTATTTTGTGATTTAAGGACTAGTACTCATATCGTCATTTTTTCTGTGCTACTAAAGAGCCTTTCATCGTTTTAGAACCATCATAATCTTCATCCCACCACTCTTGTAAGTGTATAAGGTTATAGCTGTCACTAAAAGACAGTTGGAGTTCTCCCTCTTCTAATAAAAAGCTGCGGTTTGATGGTATCTTATCATTTTCAGGGTGGTAGAGGTATGTCTCATAAATGAATATACCACCTTTTTTTAGAGCCTTTTCTATCTGAGGGAAGAGAGAACGTTCTAAAAAGTAGGTACAGACGATAAGGTCATACTTGTTCTCTTCAAGTCTATAGGTGTCAAAGTCTACCTCTTTGGCTTTGATGTGTGCTAGACCTTGAAGTGACTCAATAGCAGTGGAACTGATGTCAAGTGCATCGACTTCAAAGCCTTCCAAAGCCAGATATTTGCTATGTCTTCCCATACCACATGCGATGTCAAGTGCTTGTTTACCTTTTGCCAAGTGGGCATGATGGGTTATGAGGTCTATGGGATCATCAGGGATAGGAGCAGTCAGATGTTTACTGTCCCACTTTTCTTTGTCTTTTTGTGCCATATTTAGCCTTATCATAGTCTATTTTGATATTATTTTATCCAAATAATCAAGGATTTATATGGCAAACCTTACTTTTATATCATGGAATGTAAACGGCATAAGAGCAGTAGACAAAAAAGATGCACTGAAGTGGATAGATGAAGAAAATGTAGACTTTTTGGGTTTGCAGGAAATTAAAGCAGAAGCAGATCAGATACCAGAAGGTATCTTTGCAAGGAACTATAAATTTCAGAGTATAAACTCTTCTTCAAACAAGGGTCAGTCAGGTGTTGCACTCTATACAGATATTAAGGGTATTGCAGATTCGTGTGATCATGTTGATATTTTAGATGAAGGGCGTATCAATGAGTATCACTTTGGTGATATCGCGTATTTTAACGTTTACTTTCCAAACGGACAGAGAAATGATGAACGTTTAACATATAAGCTGGGCTTCTATGAACGATTTTTAGAGCATATCTTAGATCTTCGTAAACAAGGCAAGTCCATAGTTGTGTGTGGGGATGTCAATACTGCACATCACCCTATAGACCTTGCACGTCCAAAAGCTAATGAAAAAACATCAGGTTTCTTACCCATAGAGCGTGAATGGCAAGACAAGCTTTTGGCTTCTGGTTTCATAGATACATTTAGACATGTACATGGTGACGTGACAGACCGTTATAGCTGGTGGTCTTACAGAGCAGCTGCAAGAAAAAACAATGTTGGATGGCGTATCGACTATTTTTATGTTTCAGATGATTTAAAAGATAAGATCGTTGAAGCCGATATCTTGGATCATATTATGGGATCTGATCATTGTCCCGTTAAACTAGTATTAGAGGTTTAACTAAAGAATTGGTACCATTTATTTGGTAAAACGATAAATGGTACCTTGAAATATTTAATCTAAAAATACTAAAAAAGCTTGTTTCCCAAATTTCGTAGCCATCATTCTGGCATTAACACCTCTTTTATTTGCAATGCTTTGATCACATCCTTTGTCAACAAGTATTTTCCCAAAGGTCATTTTATCATCGATAATAGCTTCCATAAGTGGTGTCCAACCTACTGCATCAACGAAGTTTATGTCTGCACCTTGGTCTATGAGATAATTAAAAATTTCCAACTGTTCATAACGGATAGCATTATGCAATAATGATGATCCGAAGTCCCCTTTTTCTGCACTGTTTACATCGTATCCTGATTCTATAAGTGATTTTAAAGCTTCTATATCTCCATTTTTAATGAGATGAGCGACTACCTTGAATGTGTCTATTTCACCTTCAAATCCTGCATTTTTTAGCATATCAGTTTTGTCTGTGAGAGATGGGTATTGGTTAGTGAATTCTTCTAGAGTCATACTATTCCTTATTTGATTGATAGGGTATTATAACTTATAGGTTTTAATTTTTTGTCAAATGCCACCCTTTTTCATAAGGGCATGGATAGACATGGAGTGAAATACTTTTTGATGAGAGAATATAATCAATCTCATTTTGTGAAGTGTAAAGGTATTTAGGTTCACCAGAAGAGTCTTTACATATGCAATATGTTGTTTCTTTATCTTCATCCGGTAGGGCATTGAAAAAATGTGGGTTTCTCTGACTTTGTTTGAGACGACTTTTTAAAGTTTTGAGTGATCTTAAAAAGTCTGAGTGTTTCATCGCTACTTAGATCTCTTCCCCAGTATAGTAAAACTCATCTAAGCCCTCTAAGAATGCCATGAGTAACTCATCTGAACAGGCTTTAAAGTTTTTATGTCCCTCTTTTCTAAAGAGAGAAGCAAGTTGTTGTTTACTGAGTTCTATATCTGCTAAACCAAAGATGATCTCTGTTTCGGCCTCTTTGAGTTCCAGTGCGATACGAAGTTTTTTCAGTATGAGATTGTTGGTCAACTCTACTGCTTCATCTTCATTATTCTTTTTAGGAGAGGGACCTCTTTTTAGTGTTACAAGACCATCAAGAAACACACCTAACTCTTCATACGAACAAAGCATAAATCCAGCATCTTGACGACGTTTAAGTAGTGCCTCAAGATGTGAAGCATCCATCTTATACTCTTCAAGAGTATAGGCTTTAAGCATATCTTCTATAGAAAGACTGAGAGACTTATGGATGCGGTAGAGTATTTCGTTCGTAGAGATGACCATACTACTTTTCACCTGCTTTGTCATTGGCTGCAGTCAATTCCGCGAGGTTTGCTAAAGCACCTTTTGCTTTTTTAAGTACGTTTAAACAGTTCTTATCTTTGATGTTATGTTTAAGAGACCAGTATTCAGGATTGGTGTATGTAAGTGTAGTGATACCTTCATAGTTCGTATTAAAAAGTATGCGCAAAGGAAGATCTAATCCCATAGAAGGATTACATTGCATAAGAACAGTACCCATTTTTGGATTACCAAAAACCACAACGGTTTCAGGTTTTAGATCCATTTGAACATTTTTCGCATTGGCAGTATGGTCAAGTGTGTAAAAGTGAACTAGACCTTGCTCTTTGACAAGTTTTTCAAGTTTAGTTACTGAAGTTGCATGGTCATTTTCACTTGTGACTGTTTCAAGGAATGCTCCTTTTTTATTTTCACAACCAACCAGTGCAAATCCGATCAATCCGATCAATAATATTTTTTTCATATTTTTATCCTTTGAATTGTAGGTTATACATTAAATCTAAAGTGCATGACATCACCGTCCTGGACGATGTAGTCTTTACCTTCAAGTCTGTTCTTACCGGCATCTTTAGCACCAGACTCACCACCACATGCGATGTAGTCCTCATAAGAGATTACTTCTGCACGAATGAAACCTTTTTCAAAGTCATTGTGTATGACAGCAGCAGCTTTTGGTGCAGTGGTGTTTTTACGTATGGTCCATGCACGTACTTCTTTTACACCTGCAGTAAAGTAGCTCATAAGACCAAGCTTATCAAAACCTTTATGGATGATCTGCTCAAGACCTGATTCACTTACTCCAAGGTCAGCTAGCATTTCATCTCTCTCATCATCATCGAAGTCTACCATGTCTTCTTCCACTTTAGCACAGAGTTTGATGACTTCAGAGTCTCTCTCGTTGGCATAGGCTTTTAGTTTTTGTACATATTCATTATCTTCAGCTAGACCCTCTTCATCTACATTGGCACCGTAGATGATAGGTTTAGATGTAAGTAGGCGCAGTTCTTTATTCATAGCTACAAAACCATCTGATTCAATGTCTTCAAAAGTAGAAACAGGTGCATCATTTTCTATATGTGCTAAAAGTGCTTCAGCTACTTCAAGTTGTTCTTTAGCTTCCTTATCATTCCCTCTGGCTTTTTTCTTTAACATCTCTATACGTTTAAGTACTGCATCGATATCTGCAAACAAAAGTTCCTGCTCAATGATCTCAACATCACGGATAGGGTCTATACTCCCTTCCGTGTGTACGATATTTTCATCATGGAAACATCTTACAATGTGCAAGATCACTTCAGTTTCACGGATGTTGCCAAGAAATTTATTTCCAAGACCTTCACCTTTACTTGCCCCTGCCACAAGTCCTGCAATGTCAACAAAGTCCAGTGTAGAGTGCTGTATCTTTTCAGGATTAACGATTTTAGCAAGTTCTTCAAGTCTTCTGTCCGGTACAGGTACGATCGCTTTATTTGGTTCAATAGTACAGAACGGGTAGTTCGCACTCTCTGCATTTTGTGCTTTTGTCAGTGCGTTAAAAGTTGTAGATTTTCCTACATTTGGTAATCCAACAAGTCCGATGCCTAGTCCCATGGTATTCCTTAAGTATGATATATTATTAGCGCGATTTTACCGAAATATTGGTGAAGAGGGGGTTAGTTGATTCCAGATGTGATTTTATAGATTATAATTAAAGACGAATTATGTGAAAATTACTTATTTTACATACAGTTTTAGATATTATAAATTTATATACAATGAAGAAAACGGGATATACATATGGAAAATGCTTTACTGGTACTTATTATCACTATTTCAATAGCTACAGTGCTAAATGTTTTTTTAAAAAAACTTGATATTCCGACGATCATAGGATATGTCCTCTCAGGTTTTGTCATTTCATCTATATTTCATTTTGCTGAAGATCAAAAAGAGATGTTATCCCATTTAGCAGAGTTTGGAATCGTCTTTTTAATGTTTACCATTGGGTTGGAATTTTCAGTTAACCATCTTAAAAAGATGAAGAAAGAAGTTTTCGTTTATGGTGGATTACAAGTTACTCTTTCAGGGGTGTTTTTTACTCTTCTTAGCATATATATTTTTGAATTGGAAACAAAAACAGCCATTGTGGTAGGAGCCGCACTGGCTCTTTCTTCTACAGCCATTGTCTTAAAGATCCTCAATGAAAACAATCAGATACATTCAGGCTATGGGCGTGTAACACTGGGCATTTTGCTTTTTCAGGATTTAGCTGTTATACCAATTCTTTTAATGGTCTCTTTTTTTACATCTGAAACAGAGTCAGTTTCTTTTCTTCTATTTGAAACATTTGTCAGTGCTATTGTAGTCTTTCTAATACTCTTTTTCATCGGTAAATATTTTCTTGAACATTTCTTTGATTGGATCATGTCTACAGGCTCAGAAGAGATCTTTCTTGTGGCAGTACTTCTTACTGTGATGGGTGCTTCTTTTTTAGCCTATGCATTTGGTTTCACCTACTCCTTGGGGGCTTTTATTGGGGGTATGATGATTGCTGATACAAAATACCGTTATCGTATTGAAGCGGATCTCATTCCATTCAGAGATATCCTTCTAGGGGTGTTTTTTGTTACAGTAGGTATGCTCATTGACTGGCATTCTTTTATGAATTATGGGTGGGTAATCTTAGGTTTACTGGTAGGTATCATACTACTTAAAGGTTTACTTATTTTTGGGATATTACGCTTTTTTGTACAAAAAAGAACAGCACTTAAAACATCATTGGCACTTTTCCAGGTGGGTGAATTTTCTTTGGCAGTCTTTGCACTAGCATACTCTTATGAGTTGGTTCCTGATGATCTGAATCAGATTATGATCATTACTATTGTACTTTCGATGATACTGACACCTTTTGTTTTAAAAAACATTAAAGGCATTGCAGATAAAATGACAAAAGAGCCTACGATTTTACGTGACAGAGCACTTCTTGGAGATAGTTATCGTGATCATATCATCGTTTGTGGATATGGACCTGTGGGACAAAAACTGGTTAAAAAATTTAGAGAAAGAAATTTACTTTATATCATCCTTGAACACGATGTTAAGATAGTAGATAAAGAGATCTCAAAAGGAGAAGAAGCCATTTATTTTGCAAATGCTGCACAGCAAATGGTTTTATCTCATTTCAATGTCAACGACTGTAGCGCCATTATTGTGACCATAGAGAATGAGATACAGAGACAATTGATCTGTGAAAATATTGTTTCATTTAATCCAGAGATCAACAGTATCGTAAAGGTAAATAATAGTGGAGAAGAAGAGGTTATTGCGGCATTGGGTATCAAGCATATCATCAATGGTAGAGATACCATTGCAGACATGATGGCAGAAGAAGCTTTAGCCTGCCATCTTAAAATAAATTAGTAATTATTTTTCATTATTTTTTGCAAGGTTTTCTATAAGCTTCACCATCATTCTCACACCTGCACCAGATGCGCCAAATGGGTTTTCCCCCCATGCATGTTCTACAAATGCAGGTCCAGCAATGTCTATATGTGCCCATTTGTCTGCATGGTCTTTGTCAATAAACTCAGATAAGAATTGTCCAGCAGTGATAGCACCACCGTAACGTGTATTTGAGATATTACATACATCTGCTATTTCAGATTTGATGGTTTTTTTAAGATAAGGGTTGAAATCAAGAGCAGTTGCCAATTCACCTGCTGTATGTGCTTCTTTTACAACGAGATCTTGTACCTCTTTATTGTTCCCCATGATGGAAGAGGTGTAGTGCCCCACGGCAACGACAGATGCACCAGTAAGTGTGGCAAAGTCAAAAATGTAATCTGCTTTTACTTCTTGTTGTGCATAACAGAGTGTATCAGCAAGGACAAGACGACCTTCAGCATCAGTATTACGTATCTCTATCGTTTTTCCATTTTTAGCTACAAGTACATCATCAGGCTTGTATGCATCACCACCTATCATGTTTTCCACAGCACCTACAAAACCGTGTACTTCTATAGGAAGATCAAGTTCAGCGATGGCTTTCATGATACCTATAACAGCAGATCCACCACTTTTGTCTGACTTCATTGTTACCATGAAGTCAGCAGGTTTAAGACTGAGACCACCTGAATCATAAGTAAGTCCTTTACCCACAAGTGTGATGACCTTTTTTGCGTTTTTAGGTTTGTGTGTTAAGTG
>CBFHPE010000076.1:3689-9062 GCA_965657515.1 Sulfurovum sp. | reverse complement strand
AATATTCTGTTTATTCATTTTTATATCCTTTTAGATATTGTAGACTATAAAGGTAAACGGTTTTTATGAGAAATAAGTTATGATAAGCATATAAATTATAAGGATAATTATGGAACACAGATACATAGGAAAAACAGGTCTTCGTGTCTCCCCGATCTGTATGGGTACAATGACATTTGGTACACAATGTGATAAAAAAGAAGCTTTTGCCATCATGGATAAAGCCTATGATCATGGTGTTAATTTTTATGATACAGCTGAACTTTACCCTGTTCCACCGGCTGAAGATATTGCTGGTATTACTGAAGAATGGGTGGGAGAATGGATGCAGACAAAACCCAGAGACTCTATCATCTTGGCTACAAAAGTTGCAGGTGCTTCAAGTGGCTGGTTTGTCCCACCCATCCGACATGGGCTCACTGCCATTGATAGATTTCACATAGAACATGCAGTAGAAAAAAGTCTGAAAAAACTTAAAACTGATTACATAGATCTCTACCAAATGCATTGGCCAGACACTGTAGTACCCATAGAAGAGTCTTTAGAAGCATTTGACAGACTGGTAAGATCTGGGAAAGTAAGATACATTGGAACATCTAATGACACTGCTTATGGTACAAGTAAAGCCCTAATGACCTCAAAGTATGAAAAATATGCACGATTTGAATCCATACAAAACAATTTCTCTTTGCTCAACCGTAGATTTTTAGATGAACTTTCTACACTCTGTGAAAAAGAACAAGTCTCACTTCTGCCCTACTCACCTTTAGCTGGAGGGGTACTTTCAGGTAAATACAATCAAACAATGAAACCTGAAGATGCCATAGGTAGATTTGCGACATATCTTAAATCTCCAAATAAAAGACAACGTATTATGGCACAACGATTTATGAATACTAAAACCTTAGCATCAACTCAAAAATATCTAAAAATTGCAGCAGATGCAAACATGCATCCTGTGACATTAGCAACAGCTTGGTCTAAACAGTTTGATTTTGTTGCATCTACTATTATAGGTGCAACACATACTGAACAACTTGATGCATCATTAGCAGCTATAGATCTTAAACTCAGTAATGAAATTTTAAGAGCATGTGATAAAGTCCATGAAGAGATACTCTACCCTATGGGTTGAGATAGTAGAAATTTCTATGTAAGGAGCAAATGATTATTGGGAGAGATAAACAGCTTTAAAATGTCTATTTTCATATGTGTTTAGAAAATAGACAAAATATATTTTAATTTTTTCTTTTACATGCTTTTTTACATTGATTTGGTTTACCACATTTTGCATTTTTATTTTTATTAACAAGAAGAAAATACAATTGATCTTTTGTTAAGATCTCTTTTGTAGACTCTATACATTTTAGCTGAATCAAAGTTGCTGTAGATTCTAATAATGCTAACTCTGCAACTTTAGGTTTTAACTTTTCTAAACTTACACCTTTTTGACTATCTTTTATGATCTCATTTCTCAATGCAGCAATTTTTGGCTTTGCTTCTTTGATAGCTGACATACTTGTTATACGTACTTTAGCTAACTTAAATTTTTGCTCTGATGTCAAATTAAAATGAGGATCATTCAAATATGGCTTAATCATTCTATTTAAATGTGGCAGACCATGTTTGATAAGAAAAGGGGAATTCATTTTATTCTGTCTCATTTTATTGTACTTGTATTTATTCTTACAGTACTTTTTACCCTGCGTCATTTGTTTCATACCCTGACCATCCATTTTCATACCTGGTGTTGCAAATAACATAGCGGCTGATGCTATCATTATCAAAGTTATTTTCTTCATTTTCTTTTCCTTTTAATATAATAATTTTTTAACTTAACAAAGTTTTAAATCTAACTATCAATAATATGATAATAAAGTTAACCAATTATTAGTATTTATAAATCAACTATCATAGATACTTGCATTCATCTGAATTAAATAGTACAATTAAAATATATACTTATATTAAAACAATTGGGAGAAGAATTTTATGTCATTAAAAAATGAAAGTATGCTAGAACGTTTAGACGGTTGGTTAAATATGTTAATTGAGGCAAATGGAGCTGACCTACATATTAAAAGTGATAGTCAGATACATGCCCGTATAAAAGGTGATATCGTTCTTTTATCCAATGAGATCATAAATCCTAAAGAGATGCAGGAACTTGTTAAAGCATTAATAGGAAATGGATATGAAAAATTTGAAGAGACTAAAGAGTTCGATGGTTCATACTCACCAGATAAACAGTATCGTTTTAGAGTTAATATTTCAATGAATATTGACGGATTTGCAATGGCATTACGTCTTATCCCACCTACTATCAAAACGATAGAAGAATTAAATCTACCATCTGCATTACATAAAATTTCTGATCTAAGACGTGGTCTTATTCTCATTACAGGAACGACAGGTAGTGGTAAATCAACAACACTTGCAACGATTATTAATGAAATCAACTCTAAACATCCTCATCATATTATTACCATTGAAGATCCTATAGAGTATGCATTTGATGATGATAAGTCTATCATAGAACAAAGACAAGTTGGTCTACATACAAACAGTTTTTCAATTGCCTTACGGGCAGCAATGCGTGAAGATCCAGATATTATCGTTGTTGGTGAGATACGTGATATTGCTACAGCAGAGAGTATCTTACAAGCTGTAAATACCGGTCACCTTGTTTTTTCAACTGTACATACATTAGATGCCAGAGAAACAATTGACAGACTTATAGCGATCTTCCCATCTGACGAACAAAACCGTGTTAGAGAGACATTAGCTGCTACAATTGAAGCTGTCATTTCTCAACGTCTAATCAGAGGAACATCAGGAGATATGGTACCAGCTGTTGAGATGATGTTCAGAAGTCCTCAAATCCAAGAGCTTATCAGAACTAAACGTGACAGTGAAATTCCTGATGCGATCGAAAAAGAAGGTATTATGTTTGATTCTATCACCTTTAACCGTGCACTATACGATCTTACTTTAGCAGACAAGATCACAGAAGAACAGGCATATCAATTTGCCAGTAGCCCTGCTGACCTTAAACTACTGTTTACAATGAGTACAGATTATGAAGCAAAAGTGCATCGCAATGTAAGTGAAGATGATCTTACTCTAAAAGATAACTAGATCTTACTCTCTAGGATGTGACAACGTCCCAAATTTGGCTTGTATCTTTTTTCGCACCATGCCAAGTTGCACATCCGCTAAAAAGAAAACCCACCATAACTGTGAGCATTAAAATTAGTATAGGTTTTTTCATTTAATTATCCTTTTTTTGTATGATTGTACAAAATTTTTATTGATTTTCTTCTTGAATATTTATATTTACTTCTTTGATCGGTTTATCGACTGTTTTAGCAAGTATTTCTACATATACTTCTGATACACCTGTAGCCTTTACTGCATCAAGTCCTTTAATGAGTTCTTCATAAGCAACAACTTCTGCATCATCTGCTGAAGCCCCTATTTTACAGTCAAAGTCCCAGTACATGGTTGCTTTATCGGGTAGGTCTTTTTTCTTTTCACGTTTAACATATTTACGTATATCATGTTTGATCGCTTCAAGTACACGATCTTCATGCTTCTTTGGGTCTGTGAGTTTAAATATCTTCTTCATTATCTCTTCCTTTTATTATTGTTGCCTGAGCCTCTCGAAGGCTTTGGCTTATCAAGTTTGTCTAATTTTTCTTGTAATTTAGATCCTATTTTCTCTGCCATTGGATTTTTAGGCTTTTTTCTTTGATGTTCAGGCGTTTTATTATCTATATTATTATCAGTTTTAGGTTTTTTGTTAGTGCTTCTTCGCTTATTTCCTGTGTTTGTGGAAGTTCTTTTAGGAGCATTTTTTTGCTGTCCTCTGCCACGTCCACCATTTTGTATAGGTTCTGCTTGTATGCTTGGATCTGGTCTAAAGGCTTCTATATCTATTTTTTCTATCTTTGACTTAGTAAATCTTTCTATATTTCTAAGTAATTCATGTTCGTCTATACAGACAAGTGACACCGCCTCACCATTCATCCCTGCTCTACCGGTTCGTCCTATGCGGTGGACATAGTCTTCTGGTACATTGGGAAGTTCATAGTTTACCACATGAGGAAGTTGATCTATGTCTATCCCCCTCGCAGCGATATCTGTAGCCACAAGGACACGGACATTTCCTGCTTTAAAATCAGCCAATGCTTTGGTTCTTGCACCTTGAGATTTATTGCCATGTATAGCAGCAGCTTTGATGCCTGAGTATTCTTCAAGCTGTTTACATAGTCTATTTGCTCCATGTTTAGTACGTGTAAATACAAGTACCTGTTTCCAGTCTCCAGCTTTTATGAGCTGTGCTAAAAGCTCACGCTTACGACCTTTATCTACAGGATAGACTACTTGGCTTATCTGTGCAACAGTACTGTTTTCACGTGATACTTCTACAAGTACCGGATCTTTGAGCAGTCCCGATGCTAGTGCTTTTATCTCTCTAGAGAAGGTAGCTGAAAAGAGTAATGTCTGCTTTTTCTGCGGCATCATTGCCATAAGCTTTTTAATATCATGGATGAATCCCATATCTAACATACGGTCTGCTTCATCTAATACTAAACACTCTAATCGTGAAAAGTCTATGCCACCTTGTCCTGCGATATCAAGTAGTCTACCTGGTGTTGCTATGACTATCTCTACACCTTTACGAAGTGTAGCCATTTGCGGGTTTATACCTACACCACCAAATATAACCGAAGAACGGTACTGCATATACTTACCATAGGTTTTGATGCTATCAGCAACCTGTGCTGCAAGTTCACGTGTAGGTGTAAGTACCAAAACACGAATCTGTTTTTTTCTCATTTGAGGTTGTGTCTGAGAAAGACGCTCGAGTAGTGGCAGTGTAAATCCTGCAGTTTTTCCTGTACCCGTCTGAGCAGCAGCAAGTACATCCCTACCTTCTATAACTACTGGTATAGCTTGTACTTGTATAGGTGTGGGTTTAGAATACCCCTGCTCTTTTACCGCTTTAAGTAGCGATTCATTGAGACCTAAGTCTGTGAAATTCATAATTATCCTGATGACCGAGCCTTGCTTTTTGCTATTCGGTCTTAGGCTTTGGTAAGTGTTTATTAATTGTGTATGACCGATGTACACGTTTAGGAGCGCATTATAGCGTAAATAATGTATTATCGCAAAAGTTCTCAGGCAGTGTGTTTATATCATGTTGTAATGAAAGTGGTGGAACATAACCTTAATGGCTTTGAATAAAGATTCAAAAAGCCAAAGGTTTGGGGATTATATTAAAATTGTTGCTCTAAAAACGGAATAACCTGTTTTTTACGACTCATGACTTTTGGAAGCCACACTTGATTATCAGTTAATGTTACATCA
>CBFHPE010000076.1:0-3679 GCA_965657515.1 Sulfurovum sp. | reverse complement strand
AAGTAAAAGTACAGTGTGTCTACCTTCCTCATCTTTTATTTTTTGCATTGCAGCAAAAAGTTCTTCTTTCATGTCGTCAAAAACAGAAAGATCAACCACTTCAAGTTGCCCTACACCAATAGTATTACCACCCATACTAAAATCTTTAAAGTCTCTAAGTACGAGATCTTCTTTTGTATCATTAAGTACATCAGACTTAACGATGAACATCTCCATACCTAATGCTTTTGGATCTTCGATACCTGCTATCTCAGCTAACTCTTTAACAGCTTTTGTATCTGTTTTTGTACATGTTGGAGATTTGAAAATAACAGTATCACTTAAAATAGCACACATCATCATACCTGCTAAATCTTTTGGTATCTCAACATTATGATGGTCAAACATCTCTTTTACGATAGTGTTAGAACAACCTACAGGTCTAACCCACATCTCTAAAGGTGTATCTGTTTTCAAGTCACCCATTTTGTGGTGATCTACAATACCAAGTATCGTCGCTTCATCAATATCTTTTGGACTTTGTGAACGATCCATAAAATCGATAAGATAAACATTTTCCCCTGCAAACTCTGTTTTTAAAGCTGGTGCTTCAAAACCAAATTTGTCAAGTATAAATGCTGTCTCCGGATTAACTTCACCTTGTCTTACAGGAGTAGTATCTTCTCCAATTTGATTTTTAAGGTATGAAAGTGATAATGCACCTACGATTGAGTCCGAGTCTGGTGTTGTATGACCAAAAATATATGCTGACATAAGTTTTCCTGTAATTTTTTTTGTATTATAGCTTATTAATTTTACAATATATTGTTTAATAATATAAACTACAGATTATTCACCTAAATTCAATGTGTTATCATATCCTTCTTAGTGAGTTCTGATACATTGTTTTTTCCCATTACTGCTAGTAATGAACGGACTCCTTCTATAAGTGCATTATGGTAATTGGCTACATGTTTTGCTTTTTCAAGTACAAGGTATTTACTTCTTTTTCCTTCATCCATCGTGGCAAGCCCTACAGGACAGTTACGACCTCCTGCACCAGAACATTCTCTGGCACGTATACACCCTGCAGAGATCATAAATCCTCTGGCAATGTTAATGAAGTCAGCACCATAACAGAAAAGTTCTACAAGGTCATCAGGTGTCAGTACTTTTTCTGCTGCGATGATCTTGATATCATCTTGCAAATCATAGTTTTTTAAAACATCTGTTACAATATCCAGAGCCGTACGTATCGGCAGTCCTATCTTAGACATCATCTCAAGTGGTGCAGTTGCAGAACCACCGTCTCCACCGTCTATAGTGATAAAGTCTGTTATACTTTTCCCTTCATCTTTTCTAGCTTTTAACGCTTTGGCAAAATCTTCAAACTCCACTTTTGTTGATACAACGATCTTAAACCCTACAGGTTTACCAGAAAGTTCCTGTAAGTGACTAATAAAATCAAAAAAAGTAACCATATCTTTGGCATAGGGAAAACGGTTTGGACTTATGAGATCTTTATGTGCAGGTATACCTCTATAATAGGCGATGTCATCACTCACTTTTGTAGCCAGTAATTTACCGCCAGTTTGCTTTGCTCCTTGTGCAAGTCTGATTTCGGTCATACGTGCAAAACGCATTACTTTTTGGTAACGTATCTCATCAAAATCACCTTTTGGATCGCGTACACCGTAGAGTCCTGACCCCATTTGAAAAGTAATATCTGGTACACCTTCTGGTACATGATCAGGGAATAACTCTAATTTTTTTGTCCAATCTATACGAAAAAAAAGTAACTTAATATTATCAAATATGAATGAACCTCTGTCTTTTTGTCGTACTACCATCTTTCTATAGATACGTTGAGCCACCTCTTTGTTGGTAAGGAAACACGTTATTCTATAGATCGATTTGGCAAATAGTGTACCCCTCTTGATTTCAAGGTAATCACTGCTATCACAATCTGCAACATTTAACGTTGCTAAAAAATTAGATGTAAGCCCTCCTTCACCTGTGTTAATAGGAAAATTACCATTGAATGCTCCAATGGAAAATGCTCTTGTACCCTCTGGAGATATGGCACCATCACTCATAGCAGAGCGTCCAACTACACTTTTTGATATATAGGGATGTTTTCTATCTTTACCAAAAGTCACTGAAAACACTTCATCTACTTCTGACACTTCCTTAACAAAGTTTGCATGTTTGAAAAGTGTATGTTGATTTGCGTACGGTTTTGTAGGAGAAAAAGAGAGATATGGGTTGTCTTTTTTTGCTACTCTGTTGATCCAGAGAAGTTTTTCAAAAGAGTCATAAAAAGTCTCATCACCAAAATACTGACGCATCGGTCCGCGCAACATGTAAAAAAGATATCTCATACGGCCTATAAGAGGATAGTTGATCAGTAGTTGATTTTTTCTTTGTATAAATCTGTCATAGATAGCAATGTTTATCAGTACGATGACTATCACTATAAAAAGAAGTTTGAGTAGAACAGACCAGTCTGAAGCAAAGAGAGGGAAATGCGCTATAAGATTTTCCTTATTCATTACTGCCATCCTTGAAAACTACTCTATCTAAACTGTATTTACCTGCACCAAAACTTGCAAGATTCATGAGAAACAATAGATAGTATAAAGGGATTTCAATACCGTTATCTGCTACAGAAAACCCATGTGTAATGTGCACATAAAATATCGCTCCAATCATCACAAAGGAAAGTAATACCGCTATATACCTTGTAAATAAGCCCAATATCAGTAAAACAATACCTATAGCTTCAATACCAGATACCAAATAAGCAGTCACAGTAGGAAAAGGAATAGACATGGTCTCAAACCATTTAGCCGTCTCACTCATATCATTGAGTTTTAGTAATACAGGCATCGCAAAACCATAAGCCAATACCCACCTTACACCCAATAAGATCAAGTTCTTAGGGTAAGAAAAGAGTACCCCAACCTCTCCTAACAGATCTTTCATAATCATCCTCCCGATACACAGATATTACATAGAATCATTATACACTTTTCTCTGTGTAGCATTTATGTACAACATCCACATAGGAATTATTATGATCAAACAGATATTTGCGTTTTTACTCTTTGCGTCACTCTTTGTCTATGCTCAGTCAAATGTAACTCTTCAAGTTTTAGGTTCAGGCGGTCCTGAAAGTGGTGACAAACGCGCATCATCAGGTTATATAGTTTGGATAGATGGAAAAAGTAAGGTACTTGTAGACTTTGGAGGTGGCACTTCACTACGATTTGAAGAAGTGGGGGCTCGTATCAAAGATCTGGATGTTATTTTGCTTACGCATCTTCATGTAGATCATACTGCCGATCTCCCTGCTCTTCTAAAATCCTCATTCTTTACCAGAGCATCAGGTAAAATCCACATATTTGGACCTGACAAAAATCACTTCATGCCAAGTACAGAAACATTTGTTAAAAGGCTTTTTGATGATGACGATGGGGCATGGCAGTACTTGGGTGACCACTTAAACGGTGATGCAAGTTTACAACTTAAAGCGCATAACATTGCAATGAGTAAAAAAGTTAAAGTGATCTATAAACAAGGAGACATCAGTATAAGTGCAGTGAGCGTACACCATGGACCCATTCCTGCCATAGCTTACAGGGTAAATGTAGGTAAAAAGTCTATCACATTCTCAGGTGACATGAACGGTGACTACCAT
>CBFHPE010000075.1:0-9496 GCA_965657515.1 Sulfurovum sp. | reverse complement strand
AGAAATACTAGGGATTATTCCACAAACCTTTGTAGAAAATACAAATATTATAATAGACTTATCTCTCTCTTTGATCGCTGTTTTAGTAGGATCAAATTTAAAATACAGCAGATTAAGAGGGATGGGTAAACAGATAGTATCCATAACAATTTTTGAAGCAACATTTGCATTTTTATTTGTAAGTATAGGACTTTATATATTCTTAATTCTTTTTGGGTTTGATATAGAGCAGGGTCTTATTATTTCTATTCTTTTTGGTGGTCTTGCATCTGCTACAGCACCAGCAGCAAGTATTTCTGTGGTACGTGAATTCAAAGCAAAAGGCAGATTTACATCTACACTTCTTGCAGTTGTTGCTTCAGATGATGCATTGGCTTTGATATTCTTTACCTTTTCTATTATCATGGGCGGAGTTTTTCTTGGTAATAGTGCCTTATCTATCTCTACCTTATTCGAAATTTTCACTATTATCATACTTAGTTTAATTGTAGGTGGTATAGGGGCATTGATCTCTGAAATGATCGATAAATTATTTGAACATAATAAAGGAATGGAGACTATTTCAACGATTGGTATGGTATTTATAGTTTATAGTTTGAGTAATTACTGGGAACTAGAACCATTATTGGCATCGTTAGCGATGGGAGTTGTGTTATCCAATATTTCTCATGATTTTGAGCTAGTTGAGGAGGAGATTGATAGCCATCTTGAAGAGATTATATTTATGCTCTTTTTTATTCTTTCAGCCATGCATTTGAATCTAAACACACTTACTACTATGCCTTATTTGATATTGGGTTATATACTGCTAAGGTTTTTAGGAAAAATATTTGGTTCGTGGTTGGGTTCTAAACTTACTAAAGCAGACAGATCAGTGCAAAAATATCTAGGGTTAGGACTTTTGCCCCAAGCTGGTGTAGCAATAGGATTGGCACTCTCTCTTCAACATCATCCAGATTTCGGGGCTATAGCACCTTTGGTCTTGAATGTAATCATTGCTACAACAGTGATACATGAATTATTAGGACCATTACTCATAAAATATATTTTAAAAAAATCAGGGGATATTGATTAATGTTAGTAAAGATTTATCATATTAGACATAATTGAAGAACCTTATGAAATTTATAGCATTATATGGTTTCTATCGTCTATTTAAAAAATATAGGATGGTTTAAAATGAATTTTATGAAGTAAGTTTTTGTTAAAATCTAATATTGACCATCAGTTAATTAAAAAGGAATATTAGATCTGTTGTTTTAGTATTTCAAGGAGAGAAAATGTTAAAAAATAATAAAAAAGTGATTTGGTATAGCATACTGGTTATTATGTTGGGAATTGTTTTATTTTTTTTGAAAGATTATATGGGTACATCCAATGAGCTTGAAGGTATTTCATCAGGTAATGGAAGAATCGAAACTACACAGGTAAATGTCACTGCAAAGTATGGTGGAAGAGTCATGAACGTATATGTTCAGGAAGGTGATATGGTTAAGAAAGGGCAGCTTCTGGCTAAACTTGACACCAAGGAACTTAAAGCTCAGCTTTTGGTTGCTCTTTCAGGAGTAGAGCAGGCAAAGCAAAATAAGAAGTATGCTCAAGCTGTTGTTTTACAAAAAGAGAGTGACTACAAACAAAAAGAGAAAAACTATTTAAGAAGTAAATCACTTTATGAGAGCAATAGTATTTCTTTGTTCAACTTTGAACAGGATGAAACTGCCTTTCATGCATCAGCAGCAGGGTTGCAAGCCGCAAAAGCACAGGTAACCAGTTATGCTGCTGCAATCAATTCCGTAAAAGCTCAGGTAGAGACCATTGAGGTTAAAATAGAAGAGAGAAGTCTTTATGCTCCTGTATCAGGAAGAGTACTCTATCGTCTTGTTGAAGAGGGAGAGGTGATAGGTAGTGGCGGAAAGTTATTGGTAGTGTTGGACTTGCTTAATACCTATATGACCATTTTCCTACCTACTTCTCAAGTAGGTTTGATAGATATTGGTTCACAAGCCCGTATAGTATTAGATGCTTTGCCAAATGTAGCTATACCATCTACAGTAAGTTTTATCTCTCCTGAGGCACAGTTTACACCAAAAGAGATTGAGACTGAAAGTGAAAGGGAAAAGTTGATGTTTCGTGTAAAAGTGAAGATAGATCCATCACTTTTGAAAAAACATATGGAAAAGGTCAAAACAGGACTACCTGGAATGGCGTATATACGTTTAGACAGTGCTTTACCATGGCCCGCTAAGCTAAGTAGTGTACCAAAGTCAGAAGATAAAGTGAAATAATGTCCAATGTAGCCAATCTTACATCAGTGACTCATCGTTATGGTGATGTCAATGCCATTGAGAATATGACACTCGATATTCCTTCTGGCTGTATGGTAGGTTTGATAGGACCGGATGGCGTAGGAAAATCAACTGTATTGGCCCTCATTTCTGGAGTAAGGAAGCTGCAAAGCGGTACGATTGAAGTCTTAGATGTTAATATAGATAATGCCACAACTCGTAACTCCGTCTGCCCACGTATCGCCTACATGCCCCAAGGACTTGGAAAAAACCTTTATATGACACTTTCGGTCTATGAGAATGTAGAGTTTTTTGCACGTCTTTTTGAACAGGATAAAGAAGCACGTAAGAGTCGGATCAATATGTTGCTGGAAAGTACCGGACTGTTAAAATTTAAAGATCGTCCTGCTGGAAAACTTTCAGGTGGTATGAAACAAAAACTGGGACTATGCTGTGCACTGATCCATGATCCTGACCTTTTGATACTTGATGAACCTACTACGGGGGTAGATCCACTCTCACGTCGGCAATTTTGGACACTCATAGACGGTATACGTACAAACAAAACTGATATGAGTGTTGTTGTGGCTACTGCTTATATGGAAGAGGCTGAACGTTTTGATCATCTTATTGCTATGGATGATGGAGAGATTTTAGCAATGGGGACTCCTGCGGAGCTTCGTAGAGAGACAAAAACTGAAAACCTTGATGACGCTTTTATAACACTGCTTCCGGAAGAAAAACGTGCTGATCACGCAACACTGATAGTACCTCCTTATCTAGAAAAAAAGCAAGAGTTTGCGATAGTTGCCAAAGAGCTGACAATGCGTTTTGGAGACTTTACTGCAGTGGATCATGTCAATTTTAAGATCAAACAAGGAGAGATCTTTGGTTTTCTAGGATCCAATGGGTGTGGTAAGACGACCACTATGAAGATGCTTACAGGTCTTTTGCCACCAAGTGAAGGAGAAGCATGGCTTTTTGGTAAACGTGCCAACAGCCGAGATTTGGAGATTCGTAAAAATGTTGGTTTTATGACGCAGGCCTTCTCTTTATATACTGAATTGACTGTTTATCAAAACCTGCTGCTTCACGCTGAACTTTTTCACCTTCCTAAAGAGCAAGTGGAACCACGTATAGAAGAGATGCTGGAGCGTTTTGATCTTCAAGAGTATGCTCAAAACTATGCAGCTAGTTTACCACTTGGTATCCGTCAACGTCTCTCTTTGGCTGTTGCCGTCATTCATAAACCAAATATGCTGATCCTTGATGAACCGACATCAGGCGTGGACCCTGTTTCGCGTGACAAGTTTTGGGGGTTTCTTGTAGACTTGGCACGAAATGACGGAGTTACAATCTTCATCTCTACACACTTTATGAACGAGGGCGAGAGATGTGACCGTATCTCATTGATGCATCAGGGTAAAGTTCTTGACAGTGATACGCCAGAGGCACTGACCAAAAAACGTGGGAAAGAGACACTTGAAGAGGCTTTT
Organism: Sulfurovum sp.; assembly: GCA_965657515.1. Classification (GTDB taxonomy): domain Bacteria; phylum Campylobacterota; class Campylobacteria; order Campylobacterales; family Sulfurovaceae; genus Sulfurovum. Next base: position 5,715 of record CBFHPE010000075.1, on the reverse strand, counting down.
GTCGATTATCTTGAAGAAGCGACCCAAGAGAAGATAAGCGATGCCAATATCAGTATCAGTAAAACACAAAATAGTGTTAGGCATAAACAGTTTAGTTTCAAGAGGCTTTTTGGCTATAGCTACCGTGAAAGTCTAGAGCTTATACGAGATCCGATTCGTTTAGCCTTTGCATTGATAGGAATGGTCTTTTTACTTTTTGTCATGGGATACGGTATCACAATGGATGTGGAAGATCTTCATTTCTCTGTACTTGATTATGATCAGAGTCCGCAAAGTAGGGACTATGTGCAAAACATCTCCGGGTCACGCTATTTTCTAGAACAGGCTCCTCTTCATTCTCAAGAGGAGCTGGATAGAAGAATGCAAACTGGGGAACTGACATTTACTATGGTGATACCTCCAGGGTTTGAGAAAAAGATCTTGCGGGGTGAAGAGGTAGAGGTCGCTGCATGGGTAGATGGAGCAATGCCGTTTCGTGCAGAGACGATCAGTGGTTATTTGACTGGGATACATTATGATTATCTGCTTCAGCGTATCAAAGAGACACTGGGGTATCTTCCTGCACTTTCGAGTGTAGACATTCAGATGCGGTACCGTTATAATGCTGACTTTAAAAGCCTAAATGCTATGGTTCCTGCAGTTATACCGATGCTCTTGATCTTTATACCTGCTATTTTGATGGCACTAAGTGTCGTACGCGAAAAAGAGATGGGTTCGATCACAAACTTTTATGCTACACCCGTAACAAAACTGGAATTTTTGATCGGAAAGCAACTGCCTTATGTTGTTGTTAGTATGATAGGTTTCTTTGGTCTGGTGGCTCTTTCTGTATGGCTCTTTGGTGTGCCTCTCAAGGGAAGCTTACTACTCTTTACCTTTGCCACACTCTTGTATGTGATCGTAACTACGGGGATGGGAATGTTGATGTCTGCATTTGCCAAAACACAGATAGCAGCATTGGCTGGTACAGCGATACTAACACTGCTTCCTACGATTAACTTTTCAGGTTTAAAAGACCCTGTCAGCTCTTTAGAGGGTGTGGGTGCAGTTATCGGTACATTTTTCCCTGTGACTTATTATATCAATATCAGCCGCGGTATTTTTAGTAAGGCTGTTGATTTTATGGGACTCTATCATGATCTTATTGTACTTGCGATCTCTATTGTTGCGATCACTATAGGAAGTATGCTGCTGCTAAAAAAGCAGGAGAGCTAAGATGAAAAGATCTCTACTCAATATTTTTCGTTTTGGTATAAAAGAGCTTCAAATACTTTGGCGCGATAAAGTAATGATGATCTTGATCGCCTGGTCATTCTCCTTTGCGATCTATGTTGGAGCTACATCTGCATCGGTACAGTTGCATAATGCACCTATAGCATTTGTAGACAATGACCGTTCAGCACTGTCACAACGTCTGAGCGATGCATTCACTCCTCCCTATTTTAAGATGATGGGTATGATCACTCAGGAACAGATGGATGCAGGTATGGACTCCGGGATCTATACGTTTGTTATAGCCATACCACCTGGTTTTGAAAAAGATATCTTAAGCGGTAATATTCCAGATATTCAACTCAATATTGATGCGACACGTATGACACAAGCAGGTATAGGTGCAGGGTATATTCAGCAGATCATTATGCATGAGATTGCTACTTTCTTACAGAAACCTACTACTGAATTGCCAGTTGATCTTATTACCCGTATGAAGTATAATCCTACTCTAGAGAGTACTTGGTTTGGAGGGCTGATGGAGATAATAAACAATATTGCATTACTCTCTATCATGCTCTCAGGCGCTGCGCTTATACGTGAACGAGAACATGGAACATTAGAACACCTTCTGGTACTTCCAGTAAGTGCCACAGAGATCATGTTGGGGAAAGTATGGTCCATGACGCTTGTGGTATTAGCTGCAGTGACCTTTTCATTGTTATTTGTTGTTGAAGGTGTATTAAATGTACCTTTGGCAGGATCTTTACCGCTCTTTCTAAGTGGCGTGCTGATCACACTTTTCTCAACGACTTCTCTAGGGATACTTATGGGAACGATCACTCGTACGATGCCTCAGTTTGGATTGATCTTTATTATGACGATACTGCCTATTATGATTCTTTCGGGTACGGTGACCCCTTATGAGAGTATGCCTGAGGTACTACAGTATCTGATGCATCTGGTACCTACCAGTCACTTTGTGAGTTTTGCACAGGCTGTACTATACAGAGGGGCTGGATTTGAGATCGTGTGGGATGATATGTTACGGGTCTTTGGGATAGGAATGGTCTATTTTCTATTTTCACTTTTTATGTTTAAAAAGAGTCTAAATTAAATGAATAATTGGAGGAAAAAATATGACAGATAGAACAGTTTCAGTCTCTGTATCTGGTGCTGGCGGTAGCGGAGCAGTGACCGTTGGATTGAGCTTACTTAAAAGTATGGCCAATGCCGGTCATTACGGTTATATGTCCAGGTTTTCAGGTCCACAGATACGTGGGGGAGAGTCTGCGGTGATATTGAACTTCTCTGATTCCCCAGTAGAGAGTCCTGCACAATACAGTGATTTTCATTTTGCATTGGACTGGCATGGTTTTGAACGTTTTAGTGATGAGATACCGTTAAGCTCACAAAGCTGTGTCATCTTTGACAACAGTCATGATACTCTTCCTGAGAGTGTAGCAGCAACTGGTGCAAAGATCATTGAAGTTGATTTGAAAGCACAGGTACATGCGTTAAAAGGAAGCCGTGCCAATGCATTTGCCATAGGTATTTTGGCTTCTAAGATAGGATTGCCTCTAGATGCAGTTTTAAAAGCGTTACATCATATACTGGATAAAAAAGGTGATGAGGTATTCCACCTAACATCAGAAGCTGTCAAGATAGGGTATATGCTACTTGAAGAGAAGGGTTCACTTCTTGATAATTGGGAGCCTGTTTCAGAAGCACGATGGAATATAAGCGGTAATGAAGCTTGTGCTTTAGGTGCGCTAAGAGGAGGCATTAAGTTTGCTGCAGCGTATCCCATCACCCCTGCAAGTGATATCGTTGAGTATCTTGCACCGCGTTTGGAAAAGCACGGAGGGAATGTGATGATCGCTGAGGATGAACTTGCTGCGATCAATATGGCCATAGGTGGTTCTTTTGGTGGAAAACCCTCAATGACGGCCACATCAGGTCCTGGAGTTTCACTTATGACCGAATCTTTGGGGTTAGCCATTGCGAGTGAAGTTCCGGTTTTAGTGATCAACGTGATGCGAGGAGGGCCTTCAACAGGATTACCTACCAAGTCTGAACAGACAGATCTAAACCAGGCACTTTTTGCCATGCATGGCGAAGCCCCACATGTTGTGGTCGCTCCTTTGAATATTGCAGATGGTGTATTAAGTACACAGTGGTCGGTGGGATTGGCTGAACACTTGCAAACACTGGTGATATTACTCTCTGATCAAAGGATAGGACAATCACGTGCTATCATTGATGTTGTACCTGCTAAAGAATTTGGTTTAAAACGAAAGATATTTGAAAAAGATGGTGATAATACACGTTATCAACGATATGCAGTAACTCCAGATTGTATTTCTCCTATGGCTATTCCGGGTGATATAGGAGGTAATTATGCTGCAGATGGATTGGAACATACGGTAACAGGAAAACCTTCATCCATGGCATCAGATCATCTTCAACAATTAAAAAAACGTGAAGAGAAGATCACACAGTTTGAATATGGAGAAATGTGGGCAGAGCAGAGTTGTCATGAGAGTAATTCGGAGATTCTTATAATGACATGGGGATCAACATTTACTAATGCACAGTTAGCTGTTTATGAACTTCATCATGAAGGTTACGCTATAGAGCTCCTGGCACTGAGACTTTTAATGCCACTGAGAGTAGATGAAATCAAGGAGCTATGCAAAGGCAAAAAAGTTATAGTGCTTGAACAGTCCTATTCGGGACAGTTCTACCACTATTGTCTAGGGCAGGGGGCTATTGATTCTTCTGCGTTAAAGTTAGCAAAACCGGGACCTTTGGTTTTGAGTAAAAATGAGATCAAAACGTATATAATGGAGGCAGTCAAATGAATGAATTAAAAGAAGAAACATTAAGCCCTAAAAACTATCTATCAGATGTACATCCTATTTGGTGTCCTGGAAGCGGACACTATTTTATACTTAGTGCACTTACTCAAGCTTTGGCATTGTTAAAGATCCCAAATGAACAGATCGGTCTGATTACTGGTATAGGGTGTTCTTCACGTATATCTGCCTATGTAGATGCTTATGGTTTTCATGGTGTACATGGTCGTGCTTTGGCATTAGGTGCAGGCTTGAAAGCAGCACGTCCTGACATGCATGTTATAGTAGCAGGTGGTGATGGAGATGGTTACTCCATAGGGGGAAACCATTTTTTACATGCATGCAGACGTAATATGGATATAACCTATATCGTTATGGATAATGAAGTATATGGTATGACAAAAGGACAACCGTCTCCTACTACAGAACCGGACTGGCAGAGTAAACTTGCTCCTGAAGGAACAGGGATCAGGCGCTTTAATCCCCTCGGTATTGCGTTAGCCTCCGGAGCAAGCTTTATAGCTAGAGGATTTGCAGGAGATCAGAAAGGACTGAATAAACTGATAGTAGAGGCTGTAGAACATAAAGGATTTTCACTAGTTGAGATCAAAAGTCCATGTGTCACGTTCCGTCCGGAAGAAAAGGAGTGGCGTAAAACTATGCATAAAGTGAATGTTGAACCTACATCAGATATGTTGAAAGCTGCACAGATGATCCATGGTAATGATGGGTTGGATACGGGTATTTTTTATCAGGCAGAGCTACCTGTATTCCAGCCTGATTTTACAGAAGAGAAAACTATTGCTGACTTTGAAAAGGAATTTGAAGTATGAATAAATTCTTATTAAAATATAAAGATTTTGACAATGTACTCTATAAAGTGTTGTGGATAGTAAAATGAACTAAACATAAAAGGCCAAAGAAATATCATGAAAAATGTAAAAGAGTTTTCATCTCAAGCAGTGCTTCAAAATGGTACTTCAGTACATTTGCGTGCTATAAGAGAAGATGATAAACAGCGTCTTATTGATGGATTTCACAGATTAACAGGTAATTCAATATATTTTCGTTTTTTCAGCGGCAAAAAAAAGCTTACACACCAAGACTTGAAATACTTTACAGAAATTGATTTTGAACATCATATATCGCTAGTTGCAACTATAGTGCATGAAAAAGAAGAAGAGATCATAGGTGTTGGCAGGTATGTTGAATTGGAAGAAAAGGGCACAGAAAAAGTAGCTGAATTAGCTTTTGTCATAGATGATGAGCATCAGTATATAGGACTTGGTACTTTATTGTTTGAACATCTTATAACAATTGCACAAAAGAATGGGATATCAAAATTCGTGGCAGATGTATTGCTGGAAAATAAAAAGATGTTAGAAATATTTAAGCATAGCGGTTTTAAGCTTGATATGACGATCGAACATGGCGTGATACATATTGTGTTCAGCACAGCCAAACAGGAGTTTAATAGATATTATGTAAAGTAGAGTACTTATTGGAAAATACTTACTTACATATGATAAAAACAGTTCCTTGGAAAAATTCCAAATATTTTACTCAGATTAATTTTTCTGTTTCGGTGACAAGAGATACTCTATCAATCTGCCCTGTACATATGCACCTACCAAAATATAAACGG
>CBFHPE010000074.1:0-9606 GCA_965657515.1 Sulfurovum sp. | reverse complement strand
CTCCTCTTACTTCTACTGCACCATTTGAATGTATAATAAATTTACAATCTTTACGTTTAATGTATTGAGTTCCATACCAGGATAAACCTTCAACTGCATAAATAATATTTAATGCATCTCCGATATTATGTCCTGTTTCGATTCCATAACCATATCTATCTACAGAGTATGTAAATGCCATCGGTGAATCAACATGATATGTTTGATATAGATCACCTACTTTTGGAAGTTTAGATTTTGCCGGATTTGCAATAGTAACATGGATGTTCTTTGGTAAATGATTAAATACATAATGTGTTGCAGCTGCTGTCGACTTTCTATAATCTTTATGTAGACTACTGAAATTTTGTTCTGGCATATGATTATACATATCTGTCCAACCACTGGATATGACCAACTCTTCCACTTTTTTTGCAAGTAACTCTTTACCATTACAATAAGCAGTCTCTTGTAAAAGGTCAGCAATATTATATAAGTGCCCTATTACAACGATATTTGCTTTCTTCCCTTTAGGTATTTTATTGAGACCATCACAGTACATTTTTACGGCAGTTGTTCTATTGCCACACTCTTTTTTTGTTCTGTTCACTCTATCTTTACATCCATCGGAAACAAAATTATCAATCGTTTTAGAAGCACCTACATATTTACTCGATAATTTTGGATAATCACTAACCCATATTGTATCACCTAAGCGCATATCTAAGCGATCACTCTCTCCAATAGGAATATGCTCCAATCCATAGTAATGCAGTACGGCACTTATCATGGTCGAATGTTTACCATATATATCCTGACCAGTTATGTCTATACCTAGTATATTTACTTTACATTGATGAGCCATCGTAAAAGCTGTTGTTATATTTCCAACATCATCAGGATCAGTTAATGCATCTGTACTGATAAAGAGGTATTTCATATTTTCATTCGTACAAGTAAGATTTGATCTAGTACCTATAATTGAATGGTTTACTTCTTTGGCATTATTGAGTCTACAACCACTCACTACAAATAATAGAGAGATCAATACCGGTAAGTATTTTAACTTGAGATTACGCATAAGTGTTTCCTAAATAGTATAAATATAAGTATATGCATAATTATACATAGATCTATAGATAAATGGGGATAAATTTAATATTTATTAGTATAAATAATGACTCTATTATGAAATAATTGTAGTAACTTTTTAAAGTTTCCTAATAGTGCACGTAATATAGGGCAGTATAACACATTATGTGAACACTTGTTCTTATTGTATTTTAGCACCGACTATATAAGTGAACAAATGTTCACATTTGAAATAAAGTAAAATCAATTAAAAGAACAAATGTTCATAAATATTTTATTCTTACTATTGACATATGAACACTTGTTCACTATAATATCATTAAAGGAGCCACTATGAACGATGAGAGCGTCACTTCTCCACTTTCTAAAGGAAGCAAAACAAAAGCAAAGATACTGAAGACATCCCTTAAACTCTTTTCTACTAAAGGTTATAAGGCTACTACAGTACGAGACATAGCAGGTGCTATGGGTGTAAAGCAATCTGCCCTCTATAACCACTTTAAAAACAAAGATGAGATACTTGAGACCCTGGTTTCAGAGTTAACCTCTTCAGCTATAGTTACTTTATTTGACGATAAAGACACAGAAGAGCTGTTTAAACAGGGGAAGTCACTGTTAATGAGCATTGCCACTACTTTTAAGCTTATAGGCTTTGACGGGCAAAATGAGGCACTTTTAAAGCTATTGATGCAAGAGATCTATAGAAATGAACGTATCCGTGAGATATATAATGAACATTTCTACCAGGAAAACGTAAAAAAGCTCTCAGGTTTGCTCTTTGGTATGATGCAAGCAGAGATGATAAAGTCTTCGGACCCTCTTTTACTGGCAAATGAGTTCTTTTCACCCCTATTTTTCTATCAAATGCAGGTTTCTCTGCTAAAATTAGATAAGAAATCGACCTCTTCTGTGGTTTCAATGTTTGAAAAACATGTAGATTTCTTCTGGGATAATATAAAAATGGCAAAACAAGAGACGCTGTTTTAGTAACATACTAATTAATATCAATATATTATGTTTTAAAATTAATAAATATGAGGTAATGTAATGAATGATAAGATAGATCATTTTGAAAACAGGTCTAAATCATGGGATATGAATTCTAAAAGAGTACAAAATGCCAAAGCTATAGCAGATTTGATAGTAAAAAATATAAACCTAGATAGCTCTATGGAACTTATGGATTTTGGTGCAGGGACAGGCCTATTAAGTTATTGTATCGCTCCTCATGTACATAAAATTGTTGCAGTAGATAACTCCCCTTCTATGTTAATGGAATTTAAAAATAAGTGTGATGACTTCTCATGTGTCACAGAAGTGGTAGAAAAAGATCTAAGTACTGAGTCTATAGATAAAAAGTTTGATGGAATCATTTCATCTATGACCATACATCATTTAGAAGATCTAAGTGCCCTATTTGTAAAGTTTTATGATATGTTAAATGATAATGGATTTATAGCTCTTGCAGACCTTGATAAAGAAGATGGAAGTTTCCATAGCGATAATACAGGGGTGTTTCACTATGGTTTTGACAGAGAATTACTGGAAAATATAGCCAAAGAAGCAGGTTTTACAGATATAAAATTTGATCATGCCAGTACTATAGAGAAGCCTCATGGTAAATTTACAGTGTTTTTAATGACAGGAGTAAAAGTATGAAATATTTATGGTTAACTATTTTTTTTATAGTACTTATTTGGTCTGCAATTGACCCTAAAGATACGTTTACATGGTTCTTGGAAGTTCTCCCTGCTCTCATAGGTTTTTTGATCTTGATATTTACACATAAAAAGTTTCCTCTTACTCCTCTGCTTAATACACTTATTTTGATACATATGCTTATTTTAATGGTTGGAGGACATTATACTTACGCTGAAGTACCACTTTTTGACTACATTGCAGAGATATTTGAGCATAGTAGAAACAATTATGATAAAGTTGGACATTTAGCACAAGGTTTCATCCCTGCTATCTTAGCACGAGAAATTCTCATACGAAAAGATGTTGTGCATGGTTCAAAAATATGGTTAAATTACATTATTTTGAGTATCATCTTGGCATTTTCTGCTTTTTATGAGCTTATAGAATGGTGGGTAGCACTTGGAACTGGTGAAGATGCTGAAGCATTTTTAGGTACACAAGGATATGTCTGGGATACACAGTCAGACATGGGATATGCACTTATGGGTGGTATATTTGCTCTTATTTTACTGTCTAAGTTCCATGACAAACAGATTCGCGCTCTAGATTAAAATGATAAAGCTATTAAAGATTTAATAGCTTCCCTCTCCTCGATTCATACTTATTTCACATTCTTTTTTTATAATTAGTAACAACACATTAAAGGATTCAACATGAAAAAAACAATATTAGCACTAGGTACATTAGCACTTTTAGTTTCTCCTTCAGTTTATGCAGCAAATGGTGGTGGTAAAAAACAATATCAACACCAGTATAAAAAACAACACAAATATCAAGGGAGTATGGGCAGTGGTCAAGGACAGGGAAAAGGTCAAGGTCAAGGAATGAGATCAGGCAATGGACAAGGTCAAGGCACTATGTCAGGAAGTGGTCAAGGAGCAGGAAAGATGTCTGGACAGGGGCAAAAAGGTCAAGGAAACATGTCAGGAAGTGGCCAGGGTCAAGGGAAAATGTCTGCTAATGGTCAAGGCAGTGCTAATAAAAGTGGAAGCAGCATGAAAAGTGGCGGCGGTGGTAACAAAGGTGGAAACAGTTCGAGAGGTGGCGGTGGAGGAAATAAAGGTGGAAGTAAAGGTGGTGGTGGCGGAAAGAGATAAATTATCTTTATACATTTTTTTAAGATAACGTTTCTTCTTTCTCTGTCTCCCTAAAGAGATGGCATTATATTTTATTGAGATACTTTCCCATGTTTAATGGTATAAGTATCTTGTTTTATAGCTCCTTTGAGTCTAAACTGACAAACTGTTTTCCACCCATCAGTTCCAGCTATTATCTTTTCGCATCTTAACCATTCAAAACCATCAGTATCTGTAAAGCTATTTGCCCAATACTTTTTGAGAGATGGTATAACAGATGATTTTGGACCAAACTTGGCTTCTAATGCTGCCAGTTCTTTATCTTGTGCTTTAAGGAGTGCATTTCTTTCTGCCTCTTGTTGAGAAACTAAAGTATCTACTTCTGAACTACTTTCACTATGATATGTAGAGTCTGGCATCCATAGTGGTGCTGTGATCCATAGCGCCACGGCAATAGCTATAAAAATTAGATATTTGATAATTTTCATTTTATGTTCTCCATTATTTCTTATAATAATAGTATGCCAAAAATTTCATAAAAAATAATATTGTCAGCGAATTAAATCTATTGCCCTATCTTCGTAGCTGTTAAAAATATATACTGCTTTCCAGTGATTGTGACCCTGAATTTTTTTTGTTGCAGGTATTTTTTACAGAACATGACATCATTATAGAGTAGTGATTGTTCTGACATAGCATAGTTTGGTGCTTTTGCTCCATAGAGCATCTCTCCTCCTACCCATCTTGAGTTTGGAAAACCTAAGATAATGGCAGTATCTTTTTTTAAATGATCTTGAACTAAAGACATAAAAAAAGGTTTAAAATTAATACTTGAACTTTGTAGTGTACCTATGCTTATGAGTAGATCAAAGCGTCCTAGTTTTAATGCATCTATAGTATTGATATCGTGGGCATAAAATTGTATATTATCTTCTGAAAACAACGTGCGGGCATGCTCTATAGCACTTAGGGAATGGTCAATACCAACAAATTTAATAGTATTATATTTTTTAATATCTAACTCGTTTTTAATGACTTGAAATTCATCGCCTGTATTGACACCAAGATTTAAGACTTGAGATCTATTCTCTATGTGTACATTACGAAGAGCTTGTGTATAGTAGTAAAGAAAAGCGGGCTCTTCCATTTTATGTATCTTTGAAAACTCTGAGTTTACACCATACTTCTCCTCTTTTTCTCCATCTTTATCAAGATGAAAAGAGTTTTGTATTTCTAGCTTTTTATATCTGATGGTAACTAAGGGGTATCTGCTCTCTTTAGGAGTTAACATCTTACACATAAGTAATTCAGCAAGATCGCTCCACGCTTTGTAGCCTCTATATATGTATGTATTATCATTTGCAACTATGGTCTTTCCAGCATATCCCTCTGCTAAATCAGGGTTTAATACGTCAAAAGAGACAACAGTATCATTCTTTATTTTATCTTCTAATATAGGAAGTATCTCTTGCATACTGTTAGATGTAAATGTCATAGAAGAGAGCCTTTATTATGTAAGTATTGCAATTTTAACATATATTATAGAGAAAAAAAATCCTTCCTGCGTTTATTATAAAAAAGGAGATTACTCTGAAATATAATTTATAATGGGAGACAAGGTTGCTATTACAGGAAGGATAGAAATAGTATAGCTATGCAGTATGAACTAAGTATTAATTCTATAGCTTTATATATAATTCTGACAATTATACCTAAGGAATACAAAATGAGCGTAACAGACAACTCTGTAAAAACGATGTCACCTAAACAACAGATCTTTTTAAAATATTTAACATTTACATTGGTAGACCTAACAGTACTTAACTTTTTTGCAGAATATTGGGATAAAATAACGATCAGTGCTTTTCATGTCTCTTTATTAGTTGCTGTCATATTACAAGTTTTACTGAAAATGACGTTAAAACTAGAACACAAAATGGGTGATTACTTTTCATCACATGCTTCTTTAAAAATGAAGATCACACGCATTTTTTCTACATGGTTCATACTTTTTGCCTCTAAGTTTGTGATGTTAGGTGTTTTACAGTTTGTCTTTGGAGATGCTATAGTCTTCTCAGGGGCTTACCATGGTGTGGTTGCTTTTATTGTTCTGGTAATTGTGATACTGCTTGTTGAGCACCTTGTCAGCCGCCTCTATGAGTCTTTAGCATAAATTCAATCATTTAAGATCTGTATGACTATCGTACGTTTCTCAACAAACCTGATCTGATTGTACTTCCAAATACTATAAGGAAGTGCGATTGATAATAAAGAAGCTACTAAAACTGTAGCACCATATATATGTAATTCATGATTGAGATATAAATAGGTTAAACTCAAACCTGCCATCAAACTGTTTACGACTATCCAAACTGTGATCCATCTCATTTCTTCATTCATCCTATCTCCTTTTTTTAAAGCATAACAAAAAAACTACCTATGCTTTAAAAATATGTCAAATTGTCATACTTTTAAAGTTTGTGCCCTGAGCGAAGGGAAGAAATGCCCTTTGGGTGCAAATTGTTATACTTTTTGGTATGATTGCAAAGAATAAAAGGAAGAATTATGTCTAAAGTATATGACCTTATTGTTGTTGGTTCCGGTGCTGCTGGGATGATGGCGGCTATCACGGCATCACGTGAAGGAAAGTCTGTACTACTTTTAGAGAAACTTTCAAAGATAGGTGCAAAACTCAAAGCCACAGGCGGCGGACGTTGTAACTTAACCAATACACTTTCAAATGAAGACTTCATGTCTCGTTTTGGGCGTGATGGACGTTTCATGAGCCCTGCTCTTGAGTCTTTAGACCATAAAGATCTTATGGCGTTTTTCAGAGATATAGGGGTAGAAAGTCATGCGCCTGACGGTTATAGGGTTTTTCCTATTACACATTCATCTTCTACTATCATTAATGCAATGGCCCAGGAGATGCAAAACCTGGGTGTGAGTGTGATCTGTGCTCAAAAAGTAGAAACATTGGAACATGATGGTGTAAAGGTCACAGGTGTACATACTTCAACAGATACATTTCAAGCCAATGCTGTAGTAATTGCCAGTGGCGGTATGGGTTATCCTTTACTAGGAGCAGAAGGAGATGGCTATCCTATGGCAGAATCTGTAGGGCACAAAGTTACAGAGCTTTATCCTGCTATGATGCCTTTAAAAGTAAAAGAAAAATGGGTAGAGAATTGTAGGGCTGACACCATCGCTAAAGTAGCTATGTACGTTGATATGAAAAAATATAAGAAACTTTCAGCAAAAGGTGATCTTATCTTTACCAAAGGCGGCATACGTGGCCCTGTAGTACTCGATTTTTCCCGTGAGATCACCCCACTTTTATCTATGTTTGATGAAGTACCTGTTCTTGCAAACCTTACAAAAGGAATGAATGAAGAGCAAGTACGTGAACATTTTAAACAGACTTTGGCTAAAAACCCTCATCAAAATGTTTTAGAATTAGTTAGAACCCTGCTCCCAGAGTCTGTCAGTATAGAGTTTTGTAAATTGGCAAAGATAGATAGCACACAAGGTTTAGCTAAACAAAACGGTCAAAATAGAGATAAACTAATACGTTTACTTGTCTGGACACCACTTACAATTAATGGACATGATGGTTTCAAAATGGCGATGATTACCCGTGGAGGCATACATCTCAAGGAGATAGATCCCTATACTATGCAGAGTAAAAAGATACATGGACTTTACTTTTGTGGAGAAGTGATGAATCTTGATGGCCCTTGTGGAGGCTATAACCTTCAGTGGTCTTTTGCTTCTGGATATTTGGCAGGAAAATTAAATGGATAAAGGCCGTGAAGTCTGCTATGCTTGTTATCGACCCTATTCATCATGTATGTGTAAGTACATTAAGCCTGTAGAAACGCAAACCCGATTTGTGATACTTATGCACCCAAAAGAGTTTAAAAAAACTAAAAATGGTACAGGACATTTTACAAATTTATCTTTGAGTAATTGTGAAATGCATGTTGGAGTTGATTTTTCAAAAAATGATAAAGTGAATGCTATAATCAATGATACATCCAATGCCTGTTATGTGATATATCCATCAGAGACAAGCATTAATCTCAATACTTCAAACATAGCTAAAGTAAAGAAAAACACCGTTTTGTTTCTTATCGATGCTACGTGGCCCTGCTCTAAAAGTATGTTAGTACAAAGCCCTAATTTAGATATTTTAGAAAAAGTAAGTTTTACACATACTAAAACTTCTGCTTTTAACTTTAAAAGACAACCTCAAGAGTACTGTTTGAGTACAATGGAATCTACACTTTGTGTACTCGAACTTCTCAACGAACATCAGGATGAAACATTAGATAAACGTAGTTTAGAAAATTTTTTACTGCCTTTTGAGAAGATGGTAGCATATCAAGTTTCTTGTGTTTAAATTGTATTAATGATAGAAGTTTGATAGATTCTTTTGATATAATCATTTATTATAGATTTAACAAAAGGAAGAATAATGACAAAAATTGAAGAAAGAGAAGAGAAAGTTAAGATAGCTATAGAGATCGCTATTAAAGTAGGTTTGTTGGCAATAGTGTTATATTTATCATATAGAATTGCTAAACCTTTTATTGCTATCGCAGTTTGGGGAGTGATAATTGCTGTAGCAATCTCACCACTGATAAATAATTTGGAAAAACGTTTTGGTCATCGTAAAAAAATTATTATAGCTATTACAGTTGCGGTAGTTGCTGCCTTGTTGATCCCGACTTTTTCACTTACAGGACAAACCATTGAAACATCTCAGAAGGTTGTTCATGCATTGCAAGAAGGAAATGTCACAGTCCCACCACCAACTGAAAAAGTGAAAGAGTGGCCGCTTATTGGTAACAAAGCTTATACTTTTTGGGAAAGTGCTTCACAGAATCTGAAAAAAACATTAGCACCACACTCTAAAAAGATCAAGGAATTAGCAACTTCTTTCTTCTCTTCAATAGGTGGGTTGATCGGTACGATATTTATGTTCGTAGGTTCTATGATCATTGCAGCTGTCTTTCTGATAGGGAGTGAAGGTGCAGTGAAATTCTATAAAGATATTTCACGTCGTTTACTGGGAGAGAAAGGTGATGAATGGGCGACACTTTCTACTCTGACTGTACGTTCTGTGGTTAATGGTGTCATTGGTGTTGCCGTGATACAGGCAGGATTTGCTTTGGTTGGATTGGGATTGATGGGTGTTCCGCTTGCTATGGTTTGGGCTATTGGAATTATGTTTTTAACGATTATTCAAGTACCAGCACTCTTGATCATCGGTCCGGTTATAGCTTATGTTTTCTCTCAAGGGTCTGGAACGGCTGAAATTATATTTACTATTTACATGCTTATTGTGGGGTCTATGGATGGTGTCTTAAAACCGATACTTATGGGTAGAGGTGTTGATGTACCAATGTTGGTTATATTGGTTGGTGCTATTGGCGGTATGATGCTGATGGGTATGATAGGACTTTTTGTAGGAGCAGTTGTCTTTGCTCTTGCTTATACACTCTTTGGATTCTGGATGAATGAAATGGAAGAAGCAGAAGTTAAAGAATAATAGTAATACACACTTTGACTCTTAAAGTAGATCTTGCTTTAGGAGTTTGAACTTTTATAATTGTAACAATGGAAAACATATGAAACAAATCTCACAAAAAAATAATTTTGTCTATCTCTTTTTTGCTCTTTTGATCTTTCTCTTTTCTGCGGCCATTATGTCAGAGTTTCCAGGCAGCATAGGTCAAGATATTTTTTCCATTGT
>CBFHPE010000073.1:0-9886 GCA_965657515.1 Sulfurovum sp. | reverse complement strand
ATCAGGCAGGTGGTGTAGGTTCATGGATGGTATGGCAACAGCCTGTAGCATTTGTGCTTTTCCTGATCGCAGGATTTGCTGAAACGAACAGAACGCCATTTGACCTTCTTGAGCATGAAGCAGAAGTTGTCTCTGGGTATGCCACAGAGTATTCAGGTATGAGATGGGGTATGTTCTTCATCGGTGAGTACGCAAATATGATCACTGTTTCGATCATCGCAGCAGTTGTATTCTTAGGTGGATATGATGCAGCAAGTACATTTGGATGGTTGTTCATCATCATGAAAGTAGCATTTTTCTTCTTCTTGATGTTATGGGTAAGAGCGTCATGGCCACATGTAAGACCAGATCAGTTGATGTGGCTTTGTTGGAAAGTATTAATGCCAATTGCAATGATCAACATTTTGATCACTGCAGTAGTAGTGATGGTGTAAGGAGTAAATATGAGTTTAGAACAATTTAAAAACAGAAATGTTGGAACACAGAACTACACCAAGCTTGAATTAGGATCGAGCCCAACAACGAGTATGGGGAAATTCAAGCAGGTTGTAAAGAGAACATTTAAGGGTGAACTTTTTGCAGGTCTTGGTGTAACAATGAGAAATATGCTTAAAGCATTGTTTGCAAATGATATGCATACAATCAAATATCCGTTTGAAAAGATGCCGATCTCACCAAGATACAGAGCGATACACGATATGCTTAGACTCCTTGAGTCTGGGAATTACAGATGTATCGGTTGTGGTCTTTGTGAAAAGATCTGTATCTCAAACTGTATCTCTATGGATACAAGATACGATGAGAATCAACGTAAGGAAGTATCTGAGTATACTATCAACTTTGGTCGTTGTATATTCTGTGGTTACTGTGCAGAAGTATGTCCGGAGCTTGCGATCGTACATGGTCCTCGTTATGAGAATGCATCTGAACAGAGAGCAGGTTTTTCACTTTTTGAAGATATGTTAACACCTATCGACAAGCTTAACTTGCAGCAAGAATACGATGGATTTGGTGCCGTGTCTCCAAATGCTGACGACAATATCAAATCAACGCCATTAGCGTATTAGGGAGAGTAGAATGTATGAAATCGTAGCCTTTTACCTATTTTCGGCTTTAACAATAGGACTATTTTTAGTGACGGTCATGAGTAAGAATGTACTTTATGCTATGACATCACTGGCTTCAGCAATGGTACTTATCTCAGGATTCTTCTTCCTTTTGGGAGCAGACTTCCTTGGTGTGGTTCAACTCGTCGTTTATGTAGGAGCTATCATGGCTCTATATGCATTTGCGATGATGTTCTTTGATGCAACAAGAGACATCAAAGAGAAAAATACAAACTCAGCATTGGTATTTTTACTTGGCGGTTTGTCAGCATTGGTACTGGTACTTATGTTCTCAGCACCAATACACTCGGAGGCTATCGAGGCACTTTATCCTATGCATGAAGGTGTAGGTAATGCACAAGATGTAGGTATCGTACTCTTTACAAAGTACCTTGTTCCATTTGAAGTTGCAGCATTGATGTTATTGGTTGCAATGATCGCAGGTATTATCCTTGCAGGTAAGAAAATGGATGTCAGTCTCACCGAAGATATGAGTGCAGATGATGAAATAATGAATCAAAAGGATGCAAAATGATAGGTCTTTCTCACTACCTAATCGTATCAGCGATCATCTTTTCCATAGGATTGGTCGGTGTACTTAGAAGAAGAAATCTTTTGATGCTTTTCTTCGCAACAGAAGTAATGCTTAATGCAGTAAACATTGCATTTGCAGCTATTTCACACTATTACAATGATCTTACAGGTCAAATGTTCGCTTTCTTTATCATTGCTATTGCAGCGAGTGAAGTCGCAGTTGGACTTGGTATTTTGATCGTACTGTACAAAAAACATGGTTCTCTTGATTTAGATGACCTAGCAACAATGAGAGGATAAAAATGGAAAATTTAGTATATATAGCACTTTTTGCACCGTTTGTTGGCTCTCTTTTTGCAGCATTCTTTGGTATGAGTCAAAGAGAAATATTTGTAGGTGTTGTGGCTTCTTTACTTTTAGCTACTTCTTTCATCGCTTCACTTTTATTGGCGATCAACCTTTATGTTACAGGTGAAGTTGTTCAAGTCACTATGATGGACTGGATCAATGCTGGAGATTTTAATGTAGCATTTGGATTTGTGATCGATCAGATCTCAGTAAGTATGATGCTCGTTGTTACTTTGGTATCAACGATCGTACACATTTATGCGATCGGGTATATGGACCATGATAAGAGTTTTAACAGATTCTTCTCGTACCTTTCTGCTTTCGTGTTCTCAATGTTAGTACTTGTAATGTCAGATAACTTCCTAGGACTTTTCATTGGTTGGGAAGGTGTTGGTGTCTGTTCTTGGTTACTTGTTGGTTTTTGGTACCACAAACCAGATCAAACAAGAGAAGAAAACCCTTCTATCTCTCCATCATGGGCAGCAAATGAAGCATTTATTATGAACCGTATCGCTGACCTTGGTATGTTGGTTGGTATCTTTATTCTTTACTGGTACACAGGTTCAGTTCAGTATGATGAAGTATTTGCACAACTCCCTTACCTTGATGACACGATCCTTATTGGTGCAGCCATTGCACTCTTTATCGGTGCTATGGGTAAATCGGCACAGTTCCCTTTACATACATGGCTTACAGATGCGATGGAGGGTCCTACACCTGTTTCTGCATTGATTCACGCAGCAACAATGGTAACAGCAGGGGTTTTCCTTGTGATCAGAGCAAACCCACTTTACTCTATGGAAGAAGTGGCAGGCGTATCATTCTTTATAGCAAGTCTCGGTACATTTGTTGCTTTCTATGCAGCATCGATGGCACTGGTTGAGCGTGACTTGAAAAGAATCATTGCCTACTCTACACTTTCACAGTTAGGATACATGTTCGCAGCAGCAGGACTTGGTGCATACTGGATCGCATTGTTCCACCTTGCAGCGCACGCATTCTTTAAAGCACTTCTATTCCTTGGAGGGGGTAACGTGATGCACGCAATGCATGATGAACTAGACCTCTTTAAAATGGGTGCACTTAGAAAGAAGATGAGAGGTACATGGATCTATATGACCATCGCTTCTATTGCATTGGCCGGACTACCTCCATTGGCAGGATTCTGGTCAAAAGATGCGATCATCGAAACAGCATTTAATGAACATACATACATCTTATGGGGTATGTTGG
Organism: Sulfurovum sp.; assembly: GCA_965657515.1. Taxonomy (GTDB): domain Bacteria; phylum Campylobacterota; class Campylobacteria; order Campylobacterales; family Sulfurovaceae; genus Sulfurovum. Next base: position 6,665 of record CBFHPE010000073.1, on the reverse strand, counting down.
TTATCACTGCGGGTATGACAGCATTCTATTCATTTAGACAGGTATTCTTATCATTCCATGGTGAGGACCGTCATACAGCACTAGGGTTCCATCCTCACGAAATGTACAAATTTGTACTTGTAGCGATGTCTCCTCTTGCAATTTTGGCTATCATCACTGGTTGGTTCATGGGAGCATACAAAGCGTTTATCTACCAAATAGGTGAGAGTGTGCAGTATGAAATGTCAGACCATACACACCATATTGCAGTATATCTTGGACTTATCGTTATTTTCTTTGCACTTTCTGGTATCGCTTATGCGTACTACAAATATGCAAGAACAGGTGAAAATGCTTGGAAAAGATCTGAAAAAGTTGAAAATGGTGTACTTTATAAGTTACTAATCAACCAGTACTATGTACCAAAGATCTATGAAGAGTTCATTACTAAACCATATGCGATGATATCAGATAAGTTCTGGACTCATGTGGACTTGAAGATCGTAGATGCAACAGTAGACGGCATTGCGAAATTCTTCTATACAAGTGGTGATAAGACAAGAAGTATGCAGACAGGTAACCTTTCAAACTATCTAAATTGGATGGCTGTTGGTGGTGTCCTTCTATTAATCGTTGCTGCAATTTCAGCAGCATTCGTGTAAGGGGTAAAAATGGAAAATATATTAAGTATATTAGTGTTCTTCCCGGCAGTCGCAGGATTGCTTGGGTTTGTGATAGATAAAGATTCAGCAAAAGCATATGGTGTGACAGTAGCTACAATTGAATTTTTCTTATCTTTATGGTTATGGTTCAGCTTTGACAGTTCAAATGCAGGTATGCAGTTTGTTGAGATGATCCCTTTGATCCCTGATATGGGTATCTCATACTATGTAGGTGTTGATGGTATATCATTGTTCATCATTATCTTGGCAACGTTGATGACAATGATCGGTATGGCATCTATGGGTGAGACAAAGAACATGAAAAACATGGTCATTACACTTCTTTTCCTAGAGATGACAATGATCGGTGTATTTGTTGCACTTGATGCGATCATATTTTACCTATTCTGGGAACTTTCTCTTGTACCGATGCTTTATATCGTTGGTGCATGGGGTGGGCCACTTAGAGTATATGCATCGATCAAGTTCTTCTTGTATACATTCTCAGGATCACTTATCATGTTGGTAGGTATGTTATTTGTAGCATACATTTACCATAGTCTTACAGGTGTTTGGAGTTTTGCTATCACAGATTGGTATGCATTGGTATTACCTGAGAGTTATCAGTTGTGGCTCTTTGCAGCATTCTTTATAGGATTTGCTATCAAGGTACCGATGTTCCCATTCCATACATGGCTTCCATATGCACATGGTCAAGCACCAACGATCGGTTCGGTTATACTTGCCGCGGTACTTCTTAAAATGGGTACATACGGATTTGTAAGATTTACACTTCCAATGTTCCCGGATGCTTCAGTTGCGGCTATTACACCTATCGCAGTGTTATCACTGATCATGGTTATCTACACAGCGATGGTTGCTTATGCACAAAAAGATATTAAACAAGTGATCGCATACTCATCTGTATCTCACATGGGTATTATTATGTTAGGTCTTTTTGCGATGAATGCAGAAGGTATCTCAGGTTCAGTATTCCAAATGTTAGCTCACGGTATAGTATCAGGTGCCCTGTTTATGTTGGTTGGAATGATCTATGAAAGAAGAGGTACTAAGTTGATCTCAGAGTTTGGTGGATTGACAGCAGTGATGCCTAAGTTTGCCATCATCTTTGGTATTATGCTTATGGCTTCTGTGGGTCTTCCGCTTACTATCAGTTTTGTTGGTGAGTTCTTGGTATTACTTGGTTTCTATAAGGTATCTCCAATGATCACTATCCTTGCAGGTACATCTATTATTCTTGGTGCTGTATATATGCTTAGAGTAATGAAACTTGCATTCTTCGGTCCACTTGATAAAGAAGAGAACAAAAAATTAAAAGACCTTAACGGGAGAGAGACTTGGTCACTCATACCACTTGTAGCGATCGTTATCTGGTTAGGTGTATATCCTAAACCAGTATTGGCGCCTATCGATAACTCAGTAAATGCTTTACTTGGGTTTATGGAAGAGAAAGCGATCACACAAGAAGCTAAAGATGTCATCATCGTAGCGAAATCATCTAAGGAGGCAAACTAATGTTAGAGCCTATTAACGTAAGTTTAGAGAGTCTAAACCTTATTACCCTTGCACCAATGCTTATTGCAATTGCAGGTGGTCTGATCATTTTAATTATTGACCTGCTCAATGATAAACTACATAAATCACTGTATGTGATGTTAACTATACTGATTCTTTTTGTAGACTTTGGAGCAGTACTTGGATTAAATGTAAATGAACGTGGCTTCTTTGATGTAATGCTTATAGATGGTGTTTCTATCATTTCACAGCTGATGATCATCGGTGGTTCTATGATATTCATTCCTTTGGCATTGACATCAAAAAGATTCCACGAGTTCTCATACCCTGAGTTCTTTGCACTCTTTTTATTCATGATCTCAGGATTCCAGTTCATGGTGGCTACGGATAACCTTATCCTTATCTTTGTTGGTCTTGAAACAGCGTCACTTGCACTGTATACATTGATCGCACTTCACAACAGAGCAAACTCTTATGAGGCAGCAGTGAAGTACTTTACAATGGGTGCACTCGCAGCTGCATTCTTTGCTATGGGTTCAGCAGTTGTTTATGCACTTACTGGATCAGTTGAACTTTACAAAGTGGCAGAAGTATTGGCTACACGTGTGAATGAAACAGGATTAATGGTTGCGATCTTTGGATCATCTGTGCTTCTTTTGACCTCATTTGCATTTAAGATCTCACTTTTCCCTTTCCATACATGGGCACCGGATGTCTATGAAGGTGCTTCTGCACCATTAGCTGGTTACATGTCAGTTGTACCTAAGATCGCAGCATTTGTTGTGAGTATCAGAATCTTTGGTATGTATATTGATCTAGGTATCGAATGGGTACGTATCGTTATTCTTGTTATGGCAGTACTTACGATGACATTGGCAAATATCATGGCATTGGTTCAAGATGATGTAAAACGTATGCTTGCATACTCTTCTATCTCTCATGCTGGTTTCATTATGGCAGCTTTGGCATTGGACACAACAGAAGGTAACACAGCGATCTTTATGTATTATGCACTCTTTATGTTCACGAACCTTGGAGCATTTGCGATGTTATGGATCTCTCGTCATAAAAAGAGAATGTTTGACAATCGTCATGATCATCCGTATGAGAAATTTGCAGGACTTATCCAGATCATGCCAATGGGTGCTGTGGTCATGGCTCTGTTCATGTTATCACTTGCAGGTGTACCTCCGTTCTCAGTATTCTGGGGTAAGATCTACGTGATGCAAGCAGCAGTAAATGCGGGTTACATCTGGTTAGCGATCGTTATGGGACTTAACTCTGCGATCGCAGCATACTACTACTTGAAATTAGTAGTATATATGTTCTTGAAAGATCCAGTGAAAGAAGTAGAGGTTGTTTACTATAACATCTCTAGACCATTGATGGTGATCATTGGTTTTGCAACAGTAGCAACTGTAGCTGCTATCTTCTATGTGCAGCCACTTGTTTCATACTTGTACTATATGATAAGTGCGAGTGGATATTAACCATTCATTTGGACGTAACTAGAGTAAAACTCTAGTTACTGCGCTAACACTGGGTTCTTCTCAGCGAAGGGCTCACGTGACTAGTCACTTTAAAAAATCATTTAATCAATAATATTTCTTCTAATTCTTTCACACTTCCTTTTATAATATTATCAAACTGAGAATTGTTGAATGTTGTTTGTCTTTTAGCAAGGCGTGCAGTATTGGTAACGATCTTCTCTTCGAGTAGTTTTTTATCATACACACCATCTAAATAAGCAAGTGTCTCTTTGATACCTATGGCTTTCATAGAGTTTGGTTGACGTGAATACTTTCTCTCCAGCATACAGATCTCATTTATCAAACCTTCACGAAGCATTAGTTTTGTTCGTAAAGCAATACGTTCTCTTAATACTTCTCTCTCTACAGTGATCTGATATATAGGTAGAGAGCCCAAAATGGCTGATTTTGGAGGAAATCTTTTAAAATAGGTAGTAGGAGTCAAAGAGGTTTCTAAATAGATATACAAGGCTTTCTCAATACGGTAAGGATCATTAGATGCAATATTGATCATATATGTAGGATCTATGGAATAGAGCCATTCATAGGTTGAAGGAAGATCCATTAAATGTTTTGAAGCCTCTTTTTTTGTTTGATCAGAGATAGTTGGCACATCACTGACACCATCGATCAACATTTTAAGATAAAAACTTGTACCACCTACAATCACAAGATTTTTATGTTCTTTTTGACAAAGTGCATAAACTTCTTGGTATAACTTAACAAAGGTAGTCACATCAAAATCTTCATCAGGTTTAAGATAATCCAAACCAAAATGTTTGATACCTGCCCGTTCTTCGAGAGTCGGTTTGGCAGAGACAATGTCTATCTCTTTATAAATAGAGAGAGAATCGAGTGATAAAATATGTGCATTCATTTTTTGGGCTAGTTTGATGGAAAGTGCTGTTTTCCCTGATGCTGTAGGACCTATAAGTGCAAGTTGCCGTATATTATTCATAGTGTAATCATACCATAACAGCAAAAAAGGTAAAATAGGTTTTTACATTTAAGGCAAAAAATGAATTTATTTGACAAAAACAACCGTTTTAATATAGCTAACATGGTGACCTATATGAATATCACTATGGGTGTGATGGCCATTTATTTTATTGTGAAAGGTGATTTTTTCACTGCGATCATTTTGGCATGGATCGGTGGAGCGTGTGATATTATCGATGGTAAATTGGCACGTAAATATAATCTTTCTACAGAGTTTGGTATACAACTAGACTCTTTTGCTGACTTTCTTTCGTTTGTAGTCATGCCGGCATTTTTGCTTTTTTATGCAGTTAAACAATATACGGTTGTATCAGGACTTGAAGAGTTGGTGTTAGGACTTGTTTTTATCTGGTATATTATTAATGGTCTGCGAAGATTGGTAGAGTTCAATCTCAAAGTAGATGTGGGTGAGGTGGAGAAATATTTTGAGGGTGTACCAACGCCTTTGGGTGCGATACTCTTATGGGTACTTTATCTACTTTTAGCCTATGGTGTGATCACAAGTGGATATCTTATCGCAGTGTTGGTAACAGCTATTGCCTGGTCACTCAACTCAAAACTCAAAATACCACACCCCTAGTCAGTGAAGAAAGCGTAGTATATAGTGAATAGTATCAAAAAAACCCTGGCTGATTTTTCTGAATTGGTGATGTTCAAACACTCTGTGTTCTCCTTGCCGTTTATCTTTATTGGTATGTTGGTTGCTTCTTACCATGACAGTGGTTCTGGATGGTTTGGATGGAGACTTCTTTTTTTAGGGGTATTAGCAGCAGTCACTGCCCGCAATTTTGCCATGGGAGTGAACCGTTATCTTGACAGAGATGTAGATGTTCTCAATCCTCGTACTAAGAATAGACCTTCTGTCGATGGAAGAGTAAGTGATATGCAGATGTTAGGTTTTATCTTTATCAATGCACTATTATTTATTGTGGTTGCGTATTTTGTCAATACTTTGGCCTTTCAATTGGCAATGCCCATACTTTTGATACTTGGTGCCTATACGCTCTTTAAACGTTTTTCATCAATGGCGCATCTCATACTTGGGATAAGTTTGGGGTTGGCTCCTATTGCAGGTGTTGTTGCTGTTTCTGGAGAGATAACTCCCTGGTCTGTTGCTCTTGCTTTGGGTGTGATGTTCTGGGTAGCAGGGTTTGATCTTCTTTACTCATTACAGGATATAGAATTTGATAAAGCACATGGTTTACATTCGATACCTTCGAAGTTTGGTGCGCAAAACACTATGCGGATAGCCAGGGTATTCCATGTTTTAACTGTTTTATTATGGGGATATTTTGTTTATTTGGCAGATCTGGGATTTTGGGGGGAACTCTCTGTTGTTGTTAGTGCTATAATGTTGAGTTACGAACACTATATTGTCAATAAAGATTTTAATAAAATAGACAAAGCCTTTTTTACGGTCAACGGTTACCTTGGATTTGTCTTTATACTACTTATAATTGTGGAGGTTGCATAGATGGAAATGATAGATTTGGTTGTTTTGGGATTATTGGCTTTATTGGTTGTTATTTTGGCTATTTTGATAAGTAAAAATGCTAAACTGAACAAAGAGAACCAACAGTTAACTGAGATACTGGAAGTGAAAAATATAACCATAGCGAACTATGAAGCTTCACGTGTTGCAGTAAAAGATGTTATGGAGAACTTCTCATCACTTGATGAAGTGATGTCTCTGATCAATGCAGGTGAAAGTAAAGCTGCTGTTGCTGAAAAACTGGGTATGCCGGTAAGCAGAATAGAACTTATCATCAAGTTTGATAAATTAAAAAAGAGAGACTAATTGTCCTACGCTTCATGGGATGAGATCTTAGCAAAAGCCTATGCATCCTTAGATGAAAATTATCAAAGATTTTTAGAGGAGGGGAATGGTTATTTCCCTTCCAAAGAACATTACTTCAATGCATTTAAAACACTTCCTAAAGATAAAGTAAAATACATTTTG
>CBFHPE010000072.1:0-9936 GCA_965657515.1 Sulfurovum sp. | reverse complement strand
AAAAGAGAAATAGTTAATCTTTTCCCTGATTTGCATCCATCTTTGAATGATGGGTGCAGTCACTTACCATAAATAAGCTCCTTTACCCAAACATTCAAACCTGAATACAACTCAAGAAAAACCTTAACTGTTTAATGATTACGAAGTAATTAAGTATTATTCTATTTTAATTTCAAATTAGCATATAATAGTATTTAAAGGAATATAATGAAAGTTATTATTGATCTTATAGAAGATGTAAGAGAACAAATAGGTAATCAAGAAGCATATGAAGTCACTGCCGGATTACTCAAGAGTGACGAAAGTGACAGTAGCAAATTGATATATGCCGGTGAGGCACCTTTAAATTTAGTGAGGCTTGAAGAAGAGAATAGACAATTAAGATTTAAAATAGATGGTAGTGACAAGAAATTGACTATAGGAGAGCTTATCCCATCCGTTTTGATACTTGATATGGATGCGATGATGTTCGAGCTTAAAATGGATGTGAATGTGCAGTATAAGGATATGGAGATCGTGGGTTTTGGTAAGAATGATGAGCAGAAGAGATATATCTTATTTATCAAGATATAAATCTCCTTTATGTTTAAGCGTACACTTCTTCTTTTCCGAATTCTTTAGCAAGGAGAGCATAAAAGAGTGCTCTATACTTGTGCTTGTTTGATGAACCCATGGCTTCACATACTTTTTTGATCGCAGTATCCATCTCATCATCATTTAGAGTAAGTCCAAGCTTTTTTTGTAAAAAATTCTTTTTAACTGTATCAAGTTCTGCACTATCAGAACAGGAAACCGTTTCAGCATCCTTCTTATAGATGGATGGTCCAAGTCCCGTGGTCACTTTTATGATAAGGTCATCTGACAGATCTAATCCAAGTTCTTTTGCTGATTTGGAATAGAGTGCAATTTTTTCAACTTTTTTACTCATAATCTCCCCTTAGAATATTTATTTAATATTTTATTATAGCTATAAATAATAACTACGTCAAATATTGAGGTTTTTGAGAAAAGAGTACCCAGTTCATAGAGATATGATGCTTTTTGCAAAAATGGGCTATGGGTTCATAAGGAATTTTTTTTCGTTTTTTAATGACAGCAAAGTATTGGGGATCCAATGCAAGTGCATCAGCAATATCTCTGTCGAGTACTTTTTCTTTTTTGATCTTTGCAGAGTGTATCTGTTTAATGCGCTGCATTACATCGTAAAAATCTATCATACATATCCTTTTGAGAAATGATAGTAGATTTTTAGGGCAAGATTAAAATATATGTCAAATTGTCATATTTTAATTGTTTTTACTGTCTATCTCTATGACTGTATGTACATTACCCCTAGGGTTATAATCAGCGATAAGTTTCATAGATTTTGGTTTAAGTCTGCTGTATAAAGTATCATAGATCTCATTTGCAGAATTTTCATGTGAGATATGTCTGTACATAAATGAATTGATATAGAGTTTGAGGGCTTTGAGTTCTATAACGTAAGCATCTGGTTCATAAGAGAGTCTCATCGTTGCAAAGTCCGGATATCCTGAACGTGGACAAAGGCACATAAATTCAGGCAGTTCAATATTGATCGTGTAATTTTTTTCATGTTCATTTGGCCAAAAATTTTCTTCTGAATTTATATCAAATTCCTGTATCTCTTTTTCACCGTATTTCATCGTTTTCCTTCGTCTATCTAGTTGTATTTGTTTAGGAGTTCATCTTCTGTGATGGCTTTACTTACACCAAACCCCTGTATATAGCTGATACCAAGCTGTTTTAGTTTTTTCTTTTGGGCATCATTGTCTACCCATTTTGCAACGGTTGTTACCTGTAGATTCTTGGACATCTTTATCAGAGAATGTAACATTTCATAAGTCGTTTCATCATCAAGGCCTGTGACATAATCTCTGTCAAACTGAACCATATCAAACTTGAAGTGTTTCATATACTCCATAGAAGCATTGGATGAACCAAAGTTATCTATACAGATCTTTAGCCCTTTAGCTCTAAAGTTTTTGAGTGTTTTAAGGTAACCACTTAGGTTATGGTGTGTTTTTCGTTCATAGAGTTGAATGATAAGTCGTGAGGGGTCTACTTTCTTCTCTTTCAAATAGTGGAAGACCTTTTCTTGAAACACCTTGTCTCTAAGAGAAAAGGGTGAGAGGTTAAAAGTGAATGATATATTTTTATCTACTAAAGGCAGAAGATCAATGACATGTTTGACCAAAGTAAAGTCATATTCTCTTCCTAACCCTAAACGATTGACGATCGGAAGAAAGATACGGGGAAGGATATCTTCTTTGAGAGATGGACCTTTGAGCTTTATCGCAATTTCATAGATATCGACAGTGTCGTTTTGTGTGTTCATCATGGGTCTGAATGATAAAAGTAAACTTGAATCTTTAATAGCAGAAATAACATATTGTTCTATTTCTGTGAGTGCTTTTGAATCTTGTGTACTGTGCAGTGCTTTTTGTTTTTTATTTTGATTTGATTGACTCTTAATAATATCTTGAAGTTGAAAGATGGTTTTTCCAAAATCTTCATTTGTATTGGTAATGACAGCAAACTGATAATCAATCTCTATCTCATCGATACTATGATTTTTTTCTATCATTTTTTGCAAGATATTTTCTACATTTTGATGTTCATCATTGACTGCTATGAGAAACTCTGAACCATGAAGTCGCCCTAATATTACTTTGTCTAAGCCTTCTTGTTTAAAGGCCAGATGTATTTTATTTGTCACTGTATACAGGAGTATATCTATTTGGTCTGCACTATAATTTTCATTGATTGAAGAGAAGTTTTTAATATGTAGTGTTGCAATAGCTGTAGGTTTTAACTCTTGCAGTTTTTTAATAAAAGTTTTTTTGTTGAAGCCGTGTGTGGTTTCATCTAACATGGTCTCTTTTGCAGAAAGAATCATAAAAAAGTAGATAAAGTAAATCGTGATAAAGGTAATAGCAGTGAGTAAGACACCATCTTTAATTGAGATGTTTATCTGTTGATCTTCGTAAATAGTTGTGAAAAAAACGATAAAAACAAGAAGAAGTACGGGTATACCTGCTCTTAGAGCAAGGGTGAAACGCCGTTTTCTTTCTTCAAGTTCTGATAATAGCATTAAACATCCAGGTGTTTTACATCTTTTGCATGACTTTCAATGTAGTTTCTTCTTGGTTCAACTTCATCACCCATAAAGAGTGTAAATGTATCACTTGCACTCTCATCGTCATCGATCTTCACTTGTAGAAGTCTTCTATTTTCAGGAGTCATTGTAGTCTCCCAAAGTTGCTCAGGGTTCATCTCACCCAGACCTTTATAACGTTGTATATAAGCACCTTTTTTGGCACTTGACTCAACCTCTGCAAAGAGAGCAAGAAGATCCTGATCTTTAAATTCATCAGTGATATGTTCAACGATCTTCTGGTGTATGAGTATCGCTTCATTGTAATGAGGATTTGTAAAGAGTATCTCATCAACAACAAGTTCTTCTAGTCCGTCATTGGTCTGTACGAAGAGGTGAATGACATCATCGGTAATTGTTTTGTTCAGGATGTTGTATCCGAGTTCTGCGATGTACGCTTCGATCGTTTTTGCCAATGCTTTGTTATCTGTGCCGATCATATCAGGGTTTTCGATCATATAACGAAGTACTTCAGGAAGTGCAAAACGTTTTTCTATCTCTTTAAGTGTCATACGGTAGTAGGCAACAAGTTTAAAGAGGTCGACCAAATCAGTCTCTCCCATAGTGCTACTTTCAATGGCAGAGATACCATGTTCGATCAAGAAGTCGTTGAGCGCTTTTTCATCTTTCAAATAGGTTTCATTTTTACCTTTTTTATAACGGTAAAGTGGTGGCTGTGCAAGGTAAAGATATCCTTTTTCAATCACAGGTTTAAGGAATCTAAAGAAGAATGTCATAAGTAGTGTCTGAATGTGAGAACCATCAACATCGGCATCGGTCATGATGATGACTTTGTGGTAACGCAGTTTATCTTCATTGAACTCTTCACCGATCCCACATCCAAGTGCGGTGATCATATTTTTGATCTCATCAGATTTCAGGATCTTCTCTAAACGTGCTTTTTCAACGTTGAGGATCTTACCTTTGAGCGGGAGGATCGCTTGAAATACTCTATCACGTCCTTGTTTTGCAGAACCTCCAGCAGAATCCCCTTCCACCAGGTATATCTCAGAGACTTCAGGATCTTTACTTTGACAGTCTGCAAGTTTACCAGGAAGTGTTCCGATGCTCATGTTGTCTTTACGTTTAACTAGATCTTTTGCTCTTTTTGCAGCATCTCTACCACGGGCAGCAAGTAAAACCTGTGCCATGATCGCTTTTGCTTCAAGAGGATTCTCTTCTAAATATTTGTTGAAATTCTCAGAGAAGAACTTTTGTACCAAAGGACGTACATAAGATGAACCCAGTTTCCCTTTTGTCTGACCTTCGAACTGCGGTTCAGGTACACGCACAGAAACGATGGCTATCAGACCTTCTTTACAGTCATCACCGGTGATCTTCGTGTTCTTCTCTTTGGCATTGGCATTTTTTGAGATATATGAAGCCATGGAACGTGTCAACCCAGCTCTAAATCCTGCCTCATGTGTACCACCATCAGCCGTTTTAATGTTATTTACAAAAGAGAGTGACTTTTCAGAGTCTGCATCACAGTACATGATCGCGATGTCTATTTCGATATCATCTGCTGCACCTTGAAAGAACTGTGCATTTGAAAGAGGCTCTTTTGTGTTCATATCTTCTACAAACTGTTTGATACCACCGGCAAAGTGATAGGTCTCTTTTGTACCATCTCTCTCATCTTTAAATTCAATAGTGATCTTTGGGTTTAGGTAACAAAGCTCTTTGAAACGCTTCATCAAGATCTCTTTTTGGAATGTGACAGACTCTGTAAAGATAGTGTCATCCGGCCAGAATTCTATCTTGGTACCGTGTTTTCTTGTTTTGTCTCCAGATTCAAGTGCAGCGGTAGGGATACCTGCTTTAAAACTTTGTGTATGTATCTCTTTGTCTTTAAAGACCGTTAGGTTTAGGTCTTTAGAAAGTGCATTTACAACAGAGACCCCAACCCCGTGAAGACCTCCAGAAACTTTATAGGTATCTTTGTCAAATTTACCACCGGCGTGAAGTACTGTCAGTACAACGGTTGCAGCGGATATCTTTTCTGTAGGGTGCTCTGTAACAGGGATACCACGACCGTTATCTTCAATGATCGCTGAGCCCTCTTTGGTAAGTGTGACTTTGATCGTGTCACAATAGCCTGCCATTGCTTCATCGATAGAGTTGTCAACTACTTCGTAAACAAGGTGGTGAAGACCTTTTGTTGAAGTATCACCGATGTACATACCAGGTCTTTTTCTTACCGCTTCTAGTCCTTTTAGGACCTTAATATTACTAGCACCATATTCTGCCATGAGATACTCCGTTCTGTGGGGGTTATAATGACATATATTTTAGCTAAATTTGCCTTAGGAAAGAGGGTAAATAAATAGGGAATAGGAAGTAGAATGTAAGTAGCCTGCAGAAGTGCTTATATGTGCACTATAGTAACATACCTGCCTGCTGTTTTTTGGTGCTCACAATGTCCATGGTATTGGGATCTATAAATTGCTTTTTTTCATAAGCCTCAAGTGCATATCGGCCTATCATGGCAGCATTATCTGAACAGAACTCCAAAGGCGCTACGTGAAGTGTTTTTCCAAACTCTTGACAGAGCTTTTCATAAGCGTTTCGTATGTATTTATTGGCAGATGCCCCTCCAACAATTGCGAAGTCTTTGATAGGTTCTTTTGCAAAGATCTTTTTACTTTTTTGGAGCAGATGAAGTTTCACTGCTTTTTGGAAAGAGGCAGAGAGATCTGCTTTGTCCTGTTCTGTCATTTTTTCAGCTCCGCCACAAGCTTCCACTTTGAGGCGAACGGCATTTTTAAGACCAGAGAGTGAAAAAGCTATGAGCGGTGAATTACGCAACGGTACAGGCAGCTCAAAACGATCTTCATTTCCCTTAAGTGCAAGTGCTTCTATGAGTGGTCCACCAGGGTAGCCCAACCCCATCATTTTGGCACATTTATCGAAACTTTCACCTACAGAATCATCTATACTGGTCGCTAAAATTTCCATATGTTCAAAACTTTTTACCCGTATGACCTGTGTATGCCCTCCTGAGATGAGAAGTACTAGTAGGGGTAGGGTAGACTCTTTTTCGATGAATAAAGAGTAGATATGACCTTTTAAATGATGTACGGGTATTAGTGGGATATGCATTAAAACAGCCAATGTTTTTGCCATGGCTATACCTTCAAGAAGGGTGACACCTAATCCGGGTTGATTGGTCACAGCAATGGCTTTGAGTTTATTAAAGTAGGGTTTTGTCTCTTGGAGTATCTGGGGAAGTGCCACTGCATGAAGTCTTGATGCCAGTTCGGGAACAACGCCTCCATAACAAGAGTGTTCTGCCTCTTGTGATATCTTTTTATGGTAAAGTACTTTTTTAGTGGCTATTTCAGTGATGGATATGGAGCTGTCATCACAACTGGACTCAATGCTTAATATCATTGTTCTTCCATGATCAGTTTCTCTATGAATTCCCATTTTCCATAACCGCTGTCATCATTGATATGACCACCGTTTTCTATGATAGTAAGAGGCATATCGTAATGTTCAGCTAATGCTTCTGCTTCTTCCATCTTGACCCAGGGATCATTATCCGATACGATCATATGGACTTCTTTGGCATGAATGTCTTGAGGGATTTCACAAGGAAAGAATGTTTTAATGGTATCTTCACTTGTGTGAAGACTTGGCGGTGAGACCATAAAGAGTCTTTCTACTGTAAGTATATCTTCCTCACAGAGCCAAAACCACAAAGTATTGGCCAATGAGTGGCAGACAACAGTATCTGGTTTAAACTCTTCAAGAAGTGTTTTAACCTGTTTGACCCACCTGTTCTTAGAAGGAAAGTGACAATTATCAAGTAGAGGGAAAGAGACAGTACCATACTCTTTAGCTATTTGGGCAGCGAGTTCTGCTTGCCAGTGTGGGGCATCACTTCCTCCCCAACCGTGTAAAATGAGGACTTTATCTTGTTTTTGCATAATCTCTTACCTCTTGGTCTATTTGGATGATATCCTCAATATTTTTTGCTTTGACATTTTCAAACTTTTTATAGGCATCTAAAACCATCTCAGACATACCAAAAAATGAACATTTCTCTTTTTGGAAGGCTTCAATGGCAATCTCATTGGCAGCATTGACTACTACACCTAAATGAGGATTATTTAAGATATGCTCTTTGATGTTCCAGATAGGGTAACGCTCAGATTGAATAGGTAAAAATTCGACTGAACCCATAGCAAGAAGATCAGTAGGCGGAAGTATCTCTTCTTCTACTTTTCCTCTGAGTGCAAAGGCGATAGGAAGTTTCATATCCACACCTGCAAAATGTGCAGTGGTAGAACCGTCCTTAAACTCTGTTAAGGCATGGATGATCGATTTTTTTTCTATGATGGCATCGATGTTTGAACTGTTAAAAAGCCATTTGGCTTCTAAAAGTTCAAACAGTTTGTTGGTCATCGTCGCAGAATCTATTGTGATCTTGTTTCCCATAGACCAGTTAGGATGTTTCAGTGCATCTGAGAAAGTGGCATCTTTCATCTTCTCTATATCCCAGTCCCTAAAAGCACCACCAGATGCAGTGATGTAAAATTTGGAGACAGGACGTTCGTTCATCAGGTACCAAAGCCCAAAATGTTCAGAGTCTATAGGTGTAATGAGAGACATATCTATGAATTCACCTGCCACTACAAGAGATTCTTTGTTTGCAAGTGCAACTCTTTTGCCAAGAGAGGTAGCTTTCAGTGTTGGGGCAAGACCGACATACCCTACAAGGGCATTGACAACAGTCCTGCTTTGTGACTCTTCTATAAGCGTAAGTATCGCTTCATTTCCGCAACGTACATTGTGATGATCTACTTTGTTTCTGTCCTCTTCATTGGATATGACCACCATTTTTGGTTGATGCTCTTTGATCTGGGCATTAAGCAGATCTATGTTCGAACCTGCTACAAGTGCTTCTATGGAGATGTTATAACGTTGTGCAACGATAAGGGTATTGACTCCTATGGAGCCAGTAGATCCTAATAGAACGATACTAGACATTGATTTGCTTAAACGTGGCTAGTCACGTGAGCCTGCTGCTGAAGCAAACACAGTGTTAACGTAGTGAAATGGGCTTTACTCATTTTGCGTTCCATTAAATAAGTGATCTAAGTGCAATGACCATAATGATAGCACCAAATAAATAGCCATCGATCCTGTCTAATATCCCACCGTGTCCCGGAAGGATATCACCAGAATCTTTTACACCTGCTTCACGTTTGAGGTATGATTCAAAAAGGTCACCAAATATTGAAGATATAGAAGTAAGAAGGGTTACTATAACAGCGATCCATACTTCTACGACATAAAAGCCTACAAAAGATCCTGCCGCTGTTGCAATGATGACCCCTCCAAATACACCTTCAAGGGTTTTATTTGGAGATGTGTCTGAAAACTTTGTTTTACCTATCGCTTTACCGGTAAAATATGCCCCACTGTCAGTCACTGCAACGGTAACAAGCAACCAAAGCATGGACATGATACCAAAGTCCTTGTAGAGGATGAGGAAAAAAAGTATACCGCTTACAGGATAGAGGAACGGGAGTAAAAGTCTCTTGTCAAAATTATGAAAATAAGCAAGAGAAGAGGCAAAGATCACTGCGATCAAGAAAAAGAGATCATCAGGATTTGGGTAGAAGTAGGTGATCAGCCATAAGAAAATAGCCCAAAAATATGCAGCTGAAGAGGTGAGTTTAAAAAGTCTCATCGCTTCAAAAAAAGCAAAGATGTAAATGACACCTAAAAATAGCCACATTACAAAATAGTTATCAACCCATCCTATAAAACCAACTAGCAGTAATAATCCGATACCGGTAAGCCAACGTTGTTGGTAGTCTGTCAACATGTTACTCATAATAATTCCCTGATCTTTTATAATAGGCTATGATTATACCACGTCAACAGTTAAACTCTTATCTCCACCCCTTCTTTGGTGACTCTTATCGTGTCATATTTGTTGTAAAGGACGCTTGAACCTTCTTGTACTTTGACAAATTTTCGTTTGGTGTAGTCGACTTCATAGTCACCGGGACTTTTTACTGAAAAGTCTACGCAGAGCCTGGCTGCTGCCTGTATCACAGAATCTGGCAAATTTTGTTTGTCTGTTCTGATGATGACATGGCTTGATCGTACATCGCGTATATGCATCCATAGGTCATTTGCTTTGGCTATCTCAAGCAATTTTTGGTTCTCATTTGAGTTTCGTCCTACTAGGACTTTGTAACCCTCTATCCAAAAGAGCTCACCTTCTTTTAATTTCTCTTTTTTACGCAGCGATTTTGCACGTTTAGGCACTAAAAGTTCAAGTTCATAAGGGGTTTTTGCCTGTTCTAAAGCATAAAATATATTCTCATAAAAGGCTTTTTTACTCTCAAGGTTCTCTTTCTCGATGTGTATGTTCTTCGCTTTGTTCTTTGCACGTTTGGAGAGGTTGAAGTAGTAGTCAGACATGCGATTGACCTTGACATCTTTTGGGAGGGGGATGCTGATCTCATTCCCTTCAAAATCATAGGTTTTCAGTTTTGTATCGTAAGGTTTGATCTGATAAAGATTTGCCAAGATGAGGTTTGCAGTGTTTTTATGTTCTACTGCTTGAGTATTTAACTTCTCTTCATTAGGAAGTTTGTTCAAAAGCTGTTCAAACTTCTTGATTTTTTTACTTGTCACAGAGAGTTTTTGTTTCTGCATCTCCAAAAGTTTTTTGCGTTGTGTCTGTGCATACTTTTCTTCCAAATAAACATCAATGTCCACGATATCATGAGACTCTT
>CBFHPE010000071.1:0-9943 GCA_965657515.1 Sulfurovum sp. | reverse complement strand
GTGATTTAACTCAAGCCACTGCCCAAGGTCTTTTGAGGATGTAAAAGTCATGATTTTATCTGGGTCAGCTTGAGGCATAGTCACTCTGATACTCTTCTGTTGGTTCAAATGACTGAACAATGTCCAAATACACACCATTAGGATCTTGAATGCAGAAGTGTCGCTGACCCCAATCTTCAGATTGCAATTCAAGAACAATATCAAGCGATTTGGATTTTGCTGATGCGTATGCTGCATCCGCATCTTCTACTTCTAAACTAAAGATAACACCTGACCCTGAGTGTGGCTTTTGAAACATTGCTGGTTGTGTAGGTTGATCTGGCAACATAAATCCAACTTGAACACCTGACTTTGATATGAGGTGAATATACCAATCACCCGAGAAGACAACTTCAAAGTCAAGATTCTCCGTGTAGAAAGATTTTGCTGCATCAATATCTTTAACGATAAATACTGGAAATGAGCTTTTTGTTTCTATCATAAGTCATAGCTCCTTTTTTGATATCAATAGTATATCAAATAAATCTGTCGAAATTTGATACTATGTGAACTAGTAAAGACACGGCTTCCATCAATAGCGTTACGTTTAGGTCCGCATGTTATACTTTAATTTTATAAAGCTTTATATAATTAATATGAAAAAGTAGGTAATTAGATGAATAAATATAATTTTGTATTTTTAGCAAGTTCTGTTGTAATGTCTATGGCAGTATATGCCAGCTCAGTAGCACAACCAAGCGTAATATCTGCCATGAAAGATGGTAAACATGTAGAGTGTGTTGGTGTTAAAAAGCTAATTACACCTAAAAAAGTTAGTATCCATAAGGGGTATAAAGTGGATATCACAGTTAACGAATCTGGTGATTTTGAAGCTACAGAACAAGACACCTCAGATCTAGGTGGATATTCACCGATCCCATATCCTTGCAAGTTCATTGATGGTTTTTCATCTACAGATCTAAACATAGCTAACAAAAAAGTATTTGTTTGTAAAGATGATAGTTATGGGGTGACAAAAGAAGTATATCTATTAGAAAACTGTGTGATAACGAGGTAGATGATTATTGTTTTGGCTGGAGATATATAGGTAGCTATCATTTTTGAGGACAGGTTGATAAATATTTAAAGATGTAATTGATGTAAAAATCGGTAGTTGAACTGGTGTACATTCACATTATTTGGAAACAATTGAAAACCTTATAAAATTATATATTTTATAAGGTTATCAGAGAGATCAATCATAGATAGAATCATAGTTCCACTCTCTAGTATAACAAATTATTGTTCACGTGCAATAGCAGCGGTAAAGGCATCAAGGTGACTTAAACTACCTTCTTTAAGATTCTCAAATACATTTACTACATCTTCGGGCATACCTACAGATGCATGTTCCAGATCATCTATATCAGTGATCTCTATAAGCTCACCAACTTTTAGTGCATCAAGTAGTGATTTTTCTCCCTCTGATACACAAGTATCATAAAGTTCTTGTAATACAGGCAATACAAAATTACCTATACTGTCTTCATCAACACCATCAATACTTACCTCATATTTCTCACATAAGCCTCTTGCAGAATCAATATGTCTCTGCTCTGAAAGCTGTATAGATGCAAATGTGTTTTCATCTGTATAGATATTGCCTAGAGTAATATATACATCTCTAGCTACTTTTTCTTCTTGATAAATGAAAAAAAGCATATCTTTTTGTTCTTCTGTCATTATTGTAGTCGTATTGACATCTTCACTTGCATGCGTAGCACTTGTAAGCAATGCAACTCCACTTAAACTTGTAACTAGCATTTTAGAGAAAAAATTTCTACGGTCATTTGTATTATTGTTATTCATGTTAAATCCTTTTGATTTATATAAGAGTAGTTTAAACTAAAAGTGTGAAAATAGTATGAAGTTATATATTTTATAAGATTGTCAAAGATAAGATATTTTTGATATGCTCTATATTTAGCATGATAATAATTGGCTATCTATATGAGTATAATTGTATAAGGAGTATACATGAAGAAGACCTTATTATTTTTAATTTTTATTTCAACACTAATATATGCGGAAAACTTTGATACCTATCTTCAAAACTTTGACTACAAAGCACGTAAAGATATGAAGATCTCTACATATGAAATGTTAGAGTTGGTGGCAAATAATGAAGCGCAACTTATTGATATACGATTCAAAGAGGAATTTGAGTCCTGGAGCATGGGTTTTGCAAAGAATATTCCTCTCAATGAATTACCTAAACGTTTGAATGAATTAGATAAGAACAAACTCATTATCACAGCATGTCCACACAACGATAGAGCTAATATTGCCAGGATATTTTTATATCTAAAAGGCTATCGAGTTAGATATTTGAGCGATGGACTACTTAGAACAGCAGATACTTTACGAGGTGATAGAGCTAAAGAATTTATTCAGGAAAGAAATGAGAAAGATAAAAAAATACAATGATGAAACCCTTATAAAGTTATATATTTTATAAGGGTTTGAGAAAATGACCAATCACTTAGTCAAACATAATTTTATACATCTTTTAATTAGTCATCATCATGGTCGTCATCTGAATCATCATCATGATCATCGTCTGAATCGTCATCATGATCGTCATCGTCTTCAAGCTCACGTCTTGTTTCATCTAAGTGTTCATATGCTTCTTCTTCAGTTACATAGTCACCACCAAAAGTAATACCTGCTGCTTGAAGTTGTCTTATGATTTCTTCTAACTCATCATCAGTTTGAGGAAGTGTTACGATTCCGTTATTTGCCAATATTGAGAGTACTTCATTTGTGATCGTAATACCATTGCTTGGATTATTATCTACATCAAGAGATTGTAAAAATTGAGCAACTTCAATATTGTCTTCAAAGACTTTTTCATCTTCAGTAATGCCACCTTGTTCTCTTAAGAGAATGTTTCCAAGTGAGAATGTACATACTTCTCCTTCTACATAGGTAAAACGTCCTAAGCTATCTGTTACAGATACTGTTGATCCACACTGGACAGTTATTCCTTCTACTGCTGAATCAATGTAGAATGCAGTTCCTGTTTTAGGTTCAGATGAGCCACTTCCACTACAACCTGGAAGTAAAAGTATTGATGCCAATATGGCACTAGGTAGTATTTGTTTCATGTTTATTTCCTTATATTTTTAGGTAACCAGACTATCTGTCCAACACAGACTCTTGGCTTTGCGTCCCTTCATCACTAAAGGTTTGCCTTTTCTCTTTGATAGGAGAGTTTAATGATTTATTACGTTAAAACACATTTGTTTTATCATCAAGAAATTATATATTAACATTGTGAATTAAATATTAACTAGGTGAAGTAAAACTTGTTTGCTCAGCAAAAAGAAATCTTCCGACGTTTTAAATTCACACTTAATTCATACAGCAATACTATAATAATAAATAGAAACCAGAACGAAACCTTAATCCTTTAGCTTTGGTTTTCTAGGTAACCTTTTTACTTATAATGGATATCTTCACTATTTGAAGTAACCTTTTAGAATGTTAAGATGTTTAAAGGTTACCACTCTTTTTAATATATAAATATTCCAAAGCATATTTAACATCAATAAGAATAGTAAATAAAGTTTTTATCTTCACACTTATTTCACACTTCTATTTTATACTTCATCCTGTTATTTGGTTAAACGTTTCTGATCTAAGAATCAGACAAAAATAATTATAAAATAAAAAAGGATTTATATGAAAAAATTAACAGCAATCTTACTTTTAACAATCGGTTTAGCTTCAAGCGCTATGGCACATCATCCTGCACCAGTAGACCAAGCAGGCTCAGGAATACCAGATACTTCTGGACACTGGGATGCACTGCTTGGTGGAATGTAATACAGACTAGTTCATTATATTAATATATTTTGGATTAGAAAAAGCAAGGCGTATCCTAAGGCTAGGGTATGCCTTTTTTATTTTCGGATTACATGAATAAAATAATAAAGGATTTATATGAAAAAATTAACAACTATATTACTATTGGCTATCGGTTTAGCATCAAGTGCATCAGCGCATCACATGGCACAGTCTGACACTGCAGGAGTAAATATTCCTGAATCTTCACCACATTTATTAATGACATTTTTCTAATAGCTAAATAATTCTCCCTCTAAGGCATATCCTGAATTTGGGATATGCCTTTTTCCCCATAACAATATTTTACTCAAGTTCATACTTAGTTCACATTATATTACTATACTAACACTGTGAAAACCGCAAAGACCATAATCCCTTTTAGAATGTAGGTTTTCTAGGCAACTTTTTTATTTAATGCGACACCTCGCCTATATATTCCTTTTGGGCGTACTCCTATATAATGTGCCAAAATAAAAAGTTGCCTTCTCTTTAAAATATACATCCACATAAATAGCCTTATCATCAATGACACTAGGAAGAAGTAATATACATGGTGATCAGCATCTTGCGTACCTATTTATCTTCATAGTGTCTTCACACTCTTTCCCTATACTCTTATCGTACAAATAATATTTACAATATAAGGATTTAACATGAAAAAAACATTATTAACAATATGTGCAGTAACACTTCTTGCTTCACCTTCATTATTTGCAGCTGAAAATAGCTATCAAGAACATCTAAGGATGGAACAAAAACTTAAACAACAAGAGCAAAAGAAATTAAAAGATGGTAGCGGCAATGCTCAAAAGCATCAATATAAATACCAAAATCAACATCAATATAAGAGTACTAACCAAAATAGATCAAATACAGGTTCAATGGGTGGAAAAAGTGGTGGCGGTGGTCGTCGCTAGAATAGAACACTATGATAATGATATATTTAAATATGTAACAAATAACTGTTTGAAGGTATTCATAAATACCTTCAGTTAAACTTCGTCTCCTCCATTTACCATATCTGAAATAATCCCTTCTTCATCTTTATTTTCTGCAATGAAAACACCAATGATGTGTAGAGGTACAAAGATAAGAATGGCATTAAAAACAAGTTCATGAATCCCTTTAATGTCATGGGCGTCCTCTTTAGTAAGACCAAGCGCTTCATGAAAATGGATTATCAATCCACTTACAGCCATAAAGACAAGAACCAAATAGATACCGATATATCCCATCTTAACTATCTTTTTATAAAAACTTTCTTCTTTGAGATTTTGGTAGTTGTGTTTTCCGCTTTGGGTAAAGAAGAGTATGATCCTCCATACCAATAAAGCAGCTAAGGCATACCCTAGGATAATATGCCATTCCCACATAGGGGCACGGATAGCCTTGGCAAGTACCTTTGCTTGATCTGCTGTGACTTCTAGATTGATCTCAGAGAGCTTCTGTGTCAAAAGTTCGCTGTTTGTTCTCCAGCTTAAAAATGTTTTTCTTAAAAATACAGTTCCAAGTAATCCTAAAATCACAACTGCACTTACCCAGTGCCAAATTCTAAAATCTAAACGCCATTTTTGCATAGCTGTCTCCTTATAATAAAGATATATAGATCAATTTAATACCCTCGTGCCCTTAGGATAACTAAATATATACATCAAGAAATAGTAAACTCTATTAGATACAAAACGTCTTTATTGACTTTTACTAGCTTCCTAACAATTGCCTAAACAATTTCAATTGTTTTGCATTTTCATTCTCTGGCTTTGATGTGTACTAAACTCTTCTTTGCTTATGGTTCCGTCTTTGTTGGTATCAATATCTGCAAATGCAGGTGCTTTTCTTGCGTTTCTCATCATTTTTCCATCTTTTGCATTCTGATCCATACGTTTAGCACGTGCTTCATCCAATTCATTAGGTGTGATTTTACCATCACTGTTAAGATCAAACTCGGCAAAGGTTGGCTGGTTCATGGAATTTCGTCCCATACCTTGGCCCATACCCATGCCTTGTCCCATGCCTTTATATTTTTGTCGTTCCTGAGGCGTCATACTTTGCATACGTTTTTGCATCTCTTGCTGAAATGCAGGACGATCATCTACGGGAACACTCCCACGCATATTCATCATCTCTTCTGTACTCATTTGGGAAAAGTCAGCAGCCCATACTCCTGAAGCTAACAGTGCGATTATCATAAATCTTTTCATCGTTTATCCTTTTGAATAAAATCCCTTCTCTTTAAAGAGGGGTTATCTTTATAATACTCCTAAAACATGAACCAAAGATGAACTCTTCTAATTCATACTTGTTTCATACAATAAGATTATACTAGTGATATAAAAAGCGTAAGAAAGGACCTAATATGAAAAAAAAAGATATATTTAAAGAGAGAAGAAACTTCTTTTCTAAATTGTTCTTAACTGGTGCAGGGAGTCTGACATTATTATCTCTTTCAGGTTGTGGGGGTTCAAGTAGTTCTGACAATACTACTATGCAACTAACTGACGAGCAAAAAGACGAACTATTCTTTATCTACCAAGAAGAAAAACTTGCAAGAGATGTCTATATCACACTAGGCAATCTTTACATCAATGCAGACACAAATACATTTGCCAGTATTCAAAAATCAGAACAAAGACATATTGATGCAGTTCAAGTTCTTTGTGAAACGTATGGTATAGATATAAGTGGTGTAAATGAAGAAGGAATTGGTAATTTTGTATTACCTGTACTTCAACAGTTGTATGATGATCTAATTGTACAAGGCTCCATTTCTTTACTAGAAGCCTATAAAGTAGGTGTATTCATAGAGGAGTTTGACATAGATGATTTAAATGATGCTATTGAAAACTTAGGTATGCCAGCAGACGTCGTAAGTGTCTTAACAAATTTAAGAGAAGGTAGTTATAACCACCTTGAAGCGTATCAAACGGCTATAGAAAACTATTAGTCAGCTGATAGTCTTCTAGTCAAGTAAGTGAGTCCTGGTACTTGCTTGCTCTGAAATAAGGGTTTCTCCCAATATATGCACTTATAAGATTTGTCATCCGTGAGGACATCATCTGTAGTTACACATTTTTAATATCCTCACGGAAAATCTATAAGTACCCAATCATCTTTACTATTGTGCTAAATTCTTTTTCTGTTGAAAATTATTTAACTTTCTCTCTCTTTGGAAAGACACTTCATTTAATGTAGTTGCCTCAGTCGTAGAGTCTAGATTTTCTTCGAATGTTGGAAGTGGATCTCCACCCTCAGCACCGACAGCTGGGATTTCAACTAAAATATCTTTTGCTTGCCCATTTTCATCGGTTTCCACAGCTGTATTGTCACCCACATGCCCAGCAGGCACAAATAGTTGAGGATGGTCAAACGGTGCTTTGCGGTATAAAACACGATCATCTGTCAAAGCTTTTAAGAATGCTACTAAACTTGCTTTATCTGCATCATCTAACCCTGGACCTGAATTAAGTAAATCTCCAGTTAAAATACCTAACCCAGTGATTGGAGACTCTTTCGTTCTGTCTGCTGAATATCCTATGATAGGATGTGATAAGTTTTCATCATATGTCCTAAAGTTACCACCACGGAAGTAGAAATCTATTACATCCTCTAGTGTACTTTCTCCACCATTGTGAAAGTATGGTGCTGTTAATGCTATATTTCTTAATGATGAGATTTTGAATGCACCATCATTTCCAAGATCTGCACTCATCTCTTCTTCAATACCTTCAATATTTGGATTATCATATAACCCTAAGTGAGTTTGACGTGCATAACCTAAAGCATTTCCAAAAGGATCATTCCCTCCAACTCCAAGGTCATCTAAAGTAGGACGTACACCGATATTGTTAAAACCTTCATCAATGAGGTCACCTTTTCTGTTACGTGTAAGACCTTGTTCGTTAATGCGACTAACAGATGCAAATGTCAGTTCACTACCTCCATGACAGTTAAGACAACGCCCTTCAGCATCTGCTAGGTGAAAGCCAACTATCTCTTGTTGTGTGAGTGCAGTCTTGTCTCCTTCCAGATATTGATCGACACGAGTATTATCTGAAACAAGTGTTGCCTCATACAGTTGTACAGCTAAACCAAAATAAAGTGAAAAGTTCAATTCCATCTGTGTGTGCTCTGTACCATCTTCCAATGTAATTGTATCATTAGATTTCCACCATTCAGGTTGGAAAGCAGATCTAATCATTGAGGAATAACTGGCGACACTTAAACCTGTTCCATCAGCATCTGCAAGTTTACCTAAAACACTGTCTGTGGGAGAGACTTTTTGATATGCTAAAGGATTTGTTGCCAAGATCTGACGTGTTCTTTTACCAATTCTTTGATTCCTTCCTTGGCTAGTACCAGCATTGGTACTTAAAATCTCCACACCTACATCAGACCATGTTCTTCCGTCTGCAGACATTTCAATGTTACTGGTGATAGGGTCCGTAGCTTGTGATGCCAAAGAGGCATTATCTATCCTAACTTGTACAGCTGTTGCTTTTCCATCTATCACTTTATAGACAAAAGCATCTTTATCTGCATCACCATGTGTATTTTTCCCATTAAAGATATTGCTTGCACGACCATCCCAAAATTGTCGATGATTAAATACAGAATTGATGACTGTAGGTGAATTTCTAGCCTGAACACGTCTGGTATTAGTACCACCTACTTCAAAGCCATCTGGATCTGGTAAAAGCTCTTCTTCTCTTGCTTCAGTAAATAACGAGTAGTGTACCCCTTGGGAACCTAAAACATCATCTGTATCACGTAATATATTTGATATAAATAACTTTGGGTCTGCTTTCATATGACGAGGAAAGTCTGAGCTGCTTAAATGATAATTTGGACCTTGATCACTGTCAAATTCATTACTGGAATTTGATGTTCCATCTTGATTTGCATGTGCAAAACCAGGATTGATCTGGTTTTTAGCACGACTGTCAGCACCTGCATTAAAGTGACATGAGGCACAAGCGGTAGCACCATCACTACCTAACTGCATATCCCAAAAAAGTGCTTTACCTAAGGCAATAGCATTTTTTTTATTTTTTATATATGCATCTAAATCTATAGGTTCTGGGATTGGAACAGTTTTTAATGATTGAATTTCTGGTCGTATACTTCTTTCCCCACTTGCAATTTCTGACAATATCTGTTCTGTCATATCAGCATGTGTTTGTGTTAGCAAGAGCGTGCTTCCTATCAATATGGGGCTTAAATATTTTATTCTCATGACTATGCCTTTGATATTTTATAATAGTATGATAATCTAGAAGTATGAAGTGAATGTGAAAAGAAAGAATAATGATTAGTTGAGATGCAGAAAACCTTATAATCTAACATGTTTTATAAGGTTATCCGCTGTAGCGACGTTTGCGGCCCATAAACCTATGCCCTTAAACTGAAAACCTTATAAAATGTTCCATACAGGATGTTTTTATAAGGAAAAGTATCAATGAAAGCACATCTCAACAAGAGTCTAAAAAACGGATGATTCTCCTATGTGAAGTCGATCACTTATAGACAACTAATTGTGATATAATTCTTATCTATCGATTGACACAAAACTCTGAACATTCTTAATTAATCAAAAAAACTATAAAACTTTTTCATTTCATTTTGAGCTTCTTCAACTGTAATCGTTTTAAAACTTATTCTATCCCCAATAGATAATTGTGCCAACATAAAACAATCAAGTGGGAGTATAGAACCTAACTTAGGGTACCCACCAATAGTCTGTCTCTCTTTAAGAAGGATGATGGGCTGTCCATCTGGGGGAATTTGTACGGCACCAAAGGTAATGCCTTCTGAGATGATGCCTCCTTTTGAAGGTATCATAGGTTCTCCTTGGAGTTTGTAGCCCATACGGCCTATCTGTGGGGTTAGGGTGTAGATGGTGGAGAAGAACTTCTCTTTTTGTGATTCTGTGAAGTAGTCATGTTGGTAGCTTAGTACTATGCGTAGAGTAAGGTGGTCTGGATAGTTTGGTATATATTTATCCTGTACACGTTTTACTGATGTGTCTTTATATGTGGTAAAGGGTAGGGTATCACCT
>CBFHPE010000070.1:2819-10131 GCA_965657515.1 Sulfurovum sp. | reverse complement strand
ATAGATCCTGTAAAACAGGAAGTACAAAGTTACCTACACTGTCTTCATCTACACCTTCTATACTCACGCCATATCTTTCACACAAACCTCTTGCTGCATCAATGTGTCTTTGTTCTGAAATTTGAATAGATGCAAAATTATTTTCATTTGGATACTTCTCACCTAACTTAATATAAACATCTCTAGCAACTTTTTCTTCTTGATAGATAAAAAATAATTCATCTTTTTGTTCTTCTGTTAATGTTGGAGTACTTTGATTTTTACCTCTACCTTTACCTCTTGCATTAGCTGAAGTTGAAAGTAAAGAAACAGCACCTACACCTGTAATTAGCATTTTAGACATAAAGTTTCTACGCTCATTTGTATTGTTATTCATTTTTAATCCTTTTAGAATGTTTTATAATTACAAGAGAAGTATAAGATAGTAGTGTGAAGAGAGTGTGAATAAGCTATTTTATCACTTACTAGTGACATCATGATCTTTTTTATTAGGGGAGCATTAATTTCTTTTTCACATCCAAGTGATCCAAAAAAAGACGGATATTTTCTTTTAAACTTGCATCATCCATATCCAATACTTTTTTCATAGGAAATTTATAAAAGAATGGTGGAGGCATGATGGAGTTCTCTTTTTGAGGATCCTTCATATAACTAAATATTGCCTTACTCATCTCTTCTTGCGTACTGTATGTCATCAGATAACGACGATAGATCAATTGGGTTGGGATCTGTTCTTGTATATGACAATCTAAACATTTACTTTGTAATTGTTCATTTGGGAAAAAAGACTCATCAGCATAAACATTAACTAATAACATAGTACATAAAACAATTATTTTTCCCATCGTATAATCACCTCTGTTCCTTTTTCTTCTTTTGAATGAATATCTAAAACAAATCCATAATTTTCTACAACCTGGTTCACGATATCAAGTCCTACACCAAACCCGCCTTCACTTTTATTTGATCTTTTAAAACGGCACACGATCGTATCTAGATCTCTTCTTCGTATCCCTATACCTGTATCAGAGACAGAGAAGAACTTCTTTGTAAGTCTCAGTTTTAAGACTCCTTCTTGTTTATTATATTTTATAGCATTCGAAATAAGATTATCTACTAAACGCATTAAATCATTTTTATCGATCTCTATGATAACATCATCATCTATGTTCATTTCAACTTTCAATCTTTTATTTTCTGCCATAATGCTAAAATAAACCATTCTCTCTCTAATAAAGTCAGATACATTTATAGACTCTATGTTGCGATAATAATCGTGATCAAAATTTAAATAGGTAAGATCATCATAAATGTGACTTAGTGTTTTAGACGCTATCTCTATCCGTTGTAATTCCGCATTCTTCTCACATTTTCCAAAAGTATCCAACATTTCTATATTGGTTAAGATCGTACTGATCGGTGTATTGAGCTCATGTGTAGTATCTTGAATAAATTGGTTCATTCTTTCCATTGATTCTCTCATAGGTGCAATAAAAAGCCTGCCTAGTATCAATCCTAAAAGTGAAAAGATAAAACCTGCTCCCAAAAGAAAAATTGCTAACTCTTTTTGAAGTTCTTTAAAGGGTTTTTCATCTAGATCTTTACTGACAAGTAAATAAGAAGCACCCAAATAATGTGGTTGTACTTCACTTAAATAATGCAGTTTTATTTCACTTGTAAGATAATATTCTTCATCCAATAATGGTGTAGGCGTACCGGTTCCAAAAATATATTGTTTATCTATATCATAAATAGCTGATTCTATACCTGGTCTGGTAGGATACATAAGCATTTCGTCATAATTATGATGTAATGTTCTTAAGCCCGTTATTATTTTTGCAACTTCATACTGTAAAGTATCTCTTTGTTCATCGATCAGATGGTGTACTTGTTTGGTATAAAATATCCACGCAGAAATGGTGAATAGAAAAAATGTAGAACCCAGATAGATCAATAAAAAACGAATAAAACTTTTTTTCTCACTCTTTAACAAATCGATACCCTACATTTTTAATGGTCTCTATATTTTCTTTTCCTAAAAAAGAACGTACTGTTTGCACATAAGCGCGTAAACTCCCTGCACTTGGATTTTCTCCATACTCCCATAAACGCTCAAAGATTTTGTCATAGGTAAGCAGTTCATTGGGGTATTCCAAAAAAAGAGAAAGGAGTTTAGCTTCTTTATTTTTAAGTGGCATTTTTTGGTTATTTTTTGTTAATAATATTTCTTTAACATCAAATACAAGCCCATTTCCAAGATCAATCTTCTCTTCATAGGTACCGTAACGACGTTTCAATAAAGCTTCTACACGTACAAGAAGCTCTTTCAGGGCAAAAGGCTTACGTATATAATCATCACAACCTATATCAAACCCACGTGTAACATCTTCTACAGAGTTTAAAGAGGTGATAAAAATGGCAGGTGTCTGTATGTTCTTATCACGTACTGCTTTTAAAAAGTCAAAACCATTTTGTTGTGGCGTTTTAACATCCAAAAGCATCAGGTCTATCTGTTTTTCATATACTATATCCTGTGCCTGAAGTCCATCATATGCACACAGTACTTCATAACCTTGATATTCTAAAAACTGTTTTACGGTATCGCTCAACTGCTGATCATCTTCAAGAAGTAAAATGGTTGCTATCATCTGTTATTTACCTTTGCATGCCTTAGCATTTCCCTGACAATTTCCATTTTTACATTGACGGTTTCCTTGTCCCTGGTTTCCAAAATTATCATACATCCATCCAGCGATCAGAATCAGTTCTTTTTTACTTACATTACCTTTTTGAGATGGCATAAGTCCGAAACGTTCTATTTTGTCTGCCATACATACTGCTTTACTCTCTTTAGGATCCAGTGTATACTCAGTGATGAATTTAACAGCTTCTTCTTTTGTCTTATACATCATTTTTACATGTCTCATCACACCCATTAAAGGAGGTGCCACTAAAGTAGATATATCTGAAGGTCTCATCTTAACATGACAAGAGGCACACTTTGCATCAAAAAGTACTTTTCCTGAAGTTTGTGCATATGTCATAGGAGTCAAAAGTAAAGCTGTTCCAATCAAAAATATTATTCTGGTTATCATAAATGATCCTTTTGTAAATATATATTATCATAATCTATGAATATGAATTAAATATAAATTAAAATTTGTAATTACACTAAATGATCCATAAAAAAATTTTAAATCAGATATTTATCTATAGACTTAGGTTCTCCCCAATAATACCCTTGTGAATACTCGATATCCAGATCCTTGACCATGTCAAATATTTCTTTGGAAGAAACATGCTCCGCTACAACTTCATAGTTGTAAATATTCGCTAGTTTTTTTATAGATTCCAACATAACTTTTGTACGTTCCGGATCATTATCCAGCTCTTGCACAAGGCTCCCGTCTATCTTTAAAATATCTACATCAAGTTTTATGAGGTATATATAATTTGCATATCCACTTCCAAAGTCATCTATTGCTATCTTTGAACCAAAGGTTTTCAACTGTTGAAATATCAATGCTACTTGTCCATAATCACTAATTTCATTATGTTCCAATATTTCAAAAGTCAATCTGTTTGCTATATCTTTATGATGATATAATTTTTTGGTAATAAGCTTCATCATATCGGCATTATAGAGGTCATCAAGATCCAAGTTTACAGATATTTCAATTTCTGGATATTTATCTAAAACGCTGAACACTTCTTTCAGAACCAACTTACTCATTTTGATATATTGACTCGTACCTTTAATAACGTTCATAAAATGAGCTGGAGGAACAAGTTGTTCTCCATTCTCTTTGTCGATCAAACGTACCAAAGCTTCATACTTAACAACTTTCTGCGTTTTAGTATGGATGATCGGTTGATATATACAAAGCAGTCTTTCCTCTTCTAGTGCCTCTTTGATATAGTCTATATTTCCATATTTCATTTGATTAAAATACTCCAACCCTAATAAACCTAAAGCATTTTTACCTTTACTTTTTATCTCCAATAGCTTTACATCCAGTATTCTTTGGACATCATAGATAGAAACATGTCCAGGAGGAATGATCATTGCACTCATAGAGACTGTTTGATGGAAAACTTCATTTTTAAGAAGATACTTTTTTTCCTGTAGGGTTGTAAAGAGTTTTTTTACTAATTCATTAAAATCAAGTTTATTTTTTGGGACTATAACCAAAAACTCTGTTCCACCAGTACGGATCACTTTAGAACCTACAGATAATGCATTCATTATGGTTGCCGTGAACTCTTTAATGACAAGATCTCCAGATTCATTTCCATATTTATTATTGACCTGAGCAAATTCGTCCATATCTATTAAAATCGCATTAAAGGCATCAACCTCATGCCTGTTAAAGAATTCTTCTAAAAAAACTTTTGTATGTGTAGAGGTTAAGCTATCATATAAAAGTATTTTACGTAATCTATAATATCGATATACTAAATACAGTAACAGCATGATACTAAGAATCAAAAGAACCTGCATCATTCTGACCACTCTCATAAGTGGTGAATTAAAATTACTAAGATATTCACCATAAGATTCGGACAGATCCAACACTAAAAGAGCTTCTGTTTTATTGTCACGAACAATAGGATAAACAAGAGATAGCCAAACTTCTTCTACACCTCCATGTTGCTCAATAATTTGCATTTTCTGCGAAGTATAAACTCTATCAAACAATGCACTTTTAGGGAAAAAGATCGTTTTATACTCTTCAGGTTCATGTTCTGAAGCATCTAGTAAAAAACGGTAATTCCCTTTTACATCTTTTTGAAGTACAAAAATATATTGATATTGTTTCGTTAAAAATGCCTGGAGAACTTCATTAAGATGTTTTCTTAATATAGGATCCTCTGTCAGAGTAACCTCTATATTATCAACTCTAAGTTGAACAAGTTTAGCTATTTTAGCTGCATATTGTTCGGTCTTTTGTACTTCATCATTTTTAAGTTTATCTGTACTTTGAACAGTTGAAATTTGTAAAAATACAGCAAAAAGAATAAACAGAACCATTAAAAAGAAAATGAATTTATCGAAGTACTGTGCTTTCATAACTCATCGATCATAAAATTTTGGTATGCTTTTGGAAGTTGAATATTTTTCTGTTCCAATCTCTTTTTTATAAAGAGCAGTTGAGACCTTCCTTTCCTCCAGTAAAATGCGCCTACTATATCTTCTGAAACTTTTAAAAAACGATAATCCGTCACAAATAAAATAGATTTCTTGGTTTTCCTCTTTAAAATACTTTCAAGTGTTAATCTATTTGTGATCAGGATAATATCTGCTTGTTCAGGTGTTTTTGACAAAAACATTCGTTTGGAAGCACTAAACACTTTTCTATACTCCTGATCAGTTGTATAGACTGAAGTTACATTTTCAGATGTCAATGCAGAAAATATACCGTGATACATTTTAAGTGTACTTTTCTTCTCTAACGCATAAAGATGCCCATATGTAAGGATTAGAAAAATAAGTATCTTTTTCAAAATAGATACTCCAACTCAAGAATAACACGTTGATCTATAGGAGAGATATCTAAGGAACCCATTTGACCATTTGCGGGGTTTATAGTATATTGGCTTGTCTCCTTAGCTTTGTTTAAAAGGTTATCCCCTTTTAATGTTAAAGTAAGGTCTTCATTAATATTCCATGAAATAGAACTTGTTAGATCAAAATAATTTGTCCAATTAAGGCTATTTCTATGCCAGACAACTCCATTATAAAAATTAAGATTTTCATAACTGTTAGCAAAACTAAGATAACCACTAATATCTTCAAGTTTTTCTAAATTAAAGATATCTCTATAGTGGGCATAGTAGAGTTGTAAATTCATTTTATTATCGAGATTAAAATTATAATCATAGTTAAAAATTGTAGTGAAATATTTTGTGTCTTCACCCAAACCATTTACTCTATCTTGAAATAGACTATCTTCATCTTGCATTGCATGCAGAATCAATCTAATACGCTGTTTTTCCTTACTGTAAGCAACTTCTTGCGTAATACCTATAGTTGTTTGTGGTTTAGTATCTTGATAATTTGGAAGGTCTAAGTAACGTACAAAAGGTTCTAAAGCAAATTGGTTTCGATAGAGATATCCTTTATAGCTCCAATGTTCACTGGTATAAATATACCCTAAACGTAATTGCAACAGAGAATCATCTTCTACACCTCCATTACGTGTTATATTGTTATAAGATATACCAAAGGTTAGCATTTCTTGAGTACTCAATGCATATTGGTCTTGAAAGAAGATAGACCCTATTGTCTCAGAAGTGAAAGGGCTTGTCAAAGCATCTTGTCCTTTATTTTTAAAAGAATCAAGTTTCTTATACCTCCCTTTAATTCCTGATGAGATACGATGTTCTGCTATTGTTTTCGTGTACGTCAGCTCACCTGTATATGTACTGTTTTTATACTTTCCATAAAAAGTATTTGAGCCTAAAGCATCTGGCCAAGCCAAAGAGAACTCATCAGCTTGTGACATATCTGTCTTAAGCCAGTCATAGGCAAACTGCGCACGCCAATGCTCACCAAAGTTGATCCCATAATCCATATGTAAATTCAGATAATCTATTTCAGATTCTAAAGGTGTGGCATCCCAACTCATACCTGCAAGACTGTCTGTATTCTTTTTCAGTACCTGAAGATGGAAAATTTGATCATCTGTTTTGATATAAGAGAAAAGTTGCGTGCGTTCAAAGTCTCTGCTAAGTGGTGTAGAAGTACCATTATCTACAGTCTCTCTTTTATCGTCTGTATGTGAGAAATTTATCATATATGAATAATCTTCTTTTTGCTCACCAAAACTAATACTTTGAGAGTTGTACCCTCTACTACCAGCTGTTAGGTCTAACTTTCCTCCAGAGTCTCTTTTAGGATCTTTAGAGTAAAGAAAGATGGTAAGGTATGCTGGTTCAACGGTCGTTTCAAAAGAAGGAGTCATATAATAAAACTCTATATGATCAACAAAATCTATGTTGACATCCCCATAAAGCATGATTCCACTGCCCATCCAGCCCTGAGTGATCTCTACACCATCTACATAGAGACGAATAAAATTACTTCTATAAGGTTCAAATGCCCCCGATGTTAAAGGATCTGGTAAAGCATATCGATTCTCATGATAGTAGATCATAGGTGTTGTCTTAAACACATCTTTTAGTGTTTTGGCATGCATCTCTTCCAGTTTTTCTCTGGTAAAAAGTACTAAATGCCCTTTGTTTTCATCAATCGTCTTTTGGCTTAATGCATTTTTTTGATTATACTCTTGCAAAATACTGTCTATATTCT
>CBFHPE010000070.1:0-2807 GCA_965657515.1 Sulfurovum sp. | reverse complement strand
AACCATATTTGCAAAAAATATACATAAAAAGACAAAGCTATTACGTATCATTTTTTGTCCAAAAAAATATCCCATCTTTATATCCATTAGTTAAGAATTATTATTTATTATACCCTAGCTTTTTCATATGATAGCCTAACTCTACTCGATATCGCAAATTAATGTCAATAAACTATCAACATATATTTAGCCGCTTGTAACGAAAAAAGTCCTATACTTCTTATGTTTTATATACAAGGAATTTTAATGCTCGATAAAGTTTTTCATCTACTGACTGTAGAATACTCTCTTATTCTCGCTACAACACAAGAGCATTTTCAAGCTGTAAAAGATATAAGAAATGACGTGATCGTAAATCACTACCCTGATGTTGAAGAAACAAAAAAATACGTTTTTGGTCAAGATGATAAACAATCATTTATCTATCTTTTACAACACAACGAGACAAAAAGATACGTTGGGTCCGTAAGGATCTTTTTTGCCAATGAACGTACACTCTCCAAAAAAATACCTATGGAAAAAGATCTTCATATCAAAGATATTGAACGACTAACACAAAAACTACCTATTTGTGAAGTATCACGTTTTGCTTTAACTCGTGATCAGATCAAACATGATGACTTCTCTGAACTACAGTTAAGGACCTATCTTTCCTTAACGCTTATGTGTGCAACAAGAATTAACTTTCTTCTCTATGAGTATGCTAAAATGTTCGCTATTATGGAACGCTCCTTACATCTCATTTTAAAAAGACAAAAAGTAGCCTTTACTTCAATAGGTGATGCGATAGATTTTCATGGAGTCAGATTTCCATTTGTTATCAATAGCGAAGATGTAGCAGTAGGTATAAAGAATACAGAAGAAAGTATGGGAAAACTTACAAAATACTATCTTCAAGAACTTTGTAGAGACCCGAAGTCTTTTTGGGAATTCATAGATAATAATCCCTACCTCTCACGTTCAGACATTCACCTTGATAAAATTTGTGAAATTTTCAAAGAGTATGGAGAGAATGTCAGTATGGAACGATTAGTAGAAATGCTCTAATATAAAAGCTTACTTTTTCACTCTGTAAATCACGGCATACATCAGCGGAACATAGTAAAGATTCAATACTGTTGCCCAGGCGATACCAAAACCAAGACTTATAGCCATAGGTTGCAAAATGAGGGCTTGTCCTGACGCAAAGAACATTAATGTAAATAAACCCAGTATTGTCGTAATTGATGTCAATAAAATAGGTCGAAGTCTCTGTATCGCACCTGCCAGTACTTCTTCTTGATTCTTACCTTTTCTGATCACAGAAAGCATGATCAGTCCATCATTCACAACAACACCAGCAAGACCTATAATACCCATTACACCTGGCATCGTTAGATTCAATCCAAGTACGTACTGACCAAACAATGCCCCCACAATAGAGAGGGGAATGGTTGAGACAATGATCAAAGGCATTACTAAAGAGTTAAACATCCAAACAAGCGTTATAAAGATCAAAAAGATCGCTATCATCGCAGCTTGAGACATCTCTTTTTGCATTTTTTTATTCTCTTTCTCTTCACCCTTAATGATAACTGTCACATTCTCTTTTTCCATCTCTTCAAGCAGTGGTTTTATCTCTTTCATCACATCTGTTGCCAGCACTTTTTTACTATCGACCCTCGCAGTGACTGTACGGACTCTTTGAGAATCTTCTTTAAAGATCTTAATATAACTGCGTTGGTAATTAAAATCACAAATATCTCTTAAGTTCACCATCTGTGTTTTATCTGGTGTTGGCAATGTCACATTATGCAGTTGAAGATTTGCATCTTTATCAGGATTTTCGATACGTACCCTGATAAGTCCTGTGTCATTGAACATTTTTCCGTACTCTGCTTTAAGCAACGATCCCTTAAGTACAGAGGTAAGATATGCTTCGTTAAATCCTAATTGCTGACCATATTCATTTACACGGAGCTTAAGTTCTTTAACCCCCTCTTTTGCATTATCTGTAATGTCTTTAACACCGTCAATACTTGAAAGTTTTTCTTTAAAACGTTTCAAAACACTCAACATTTGTTCATCAGATGTTGTGGCAAACCCGATCTCTATATCGTTACCTACGATACCTGCCTGAGGAGCATACACATTTAATTCTGTAAAAACTTTCTCTCCGGTATCGCTTTTCATGCTTTCATAATGTATAAATATCTCTTTTTGAATAAACGCTACTATATCCTGTGCTTTTTGTTGACGTATCATATCACTGCCATCATACTCCAATGAAAAAACAGGACTGATATATTTATCAAAAAAGTTTTCAGGTGCTTTTTCATGCAGGTTGACAAATATTTGGAAAAGGTTATCTCCAGTTTCAAACTCCTGCTTTGCATCAAGATTTACACCTATCACAGAAGTTACCGAAGAGAGATCCTCATCTTCTAACTTTTTCAAGATCTCTTTTTCTATGGCTGTGACATAAACCTCAGTGTCTTCAAGTTCATTGTTCACATCGATCTTACCATTGATATAGATCTGAGTGGTATCAAATTCAGGGAAAAGCTTAAATTTTGTAAGTTTGAACATCCCAACGGTTGCCAAAAGTATAAAAGTGACCAAAAGTAAAAGACTTCGCTTTTTATATGTTAGAAGCGTACCTAAAATAAATCTATACAATCTATTTATCTGGACCCAAAAATTATTTTCACCATGTTCTCTTTCCACTTTACCGATACTAAAAAATTCTTTGGCATGCAATGGTAAAAAATAGAATGCCTCAAAAAATGAACTGACCAACAAGATACTGATCATCACAGGCAGTACTT
>CBFHPE010000069.1:0-10147 GCA_965657515.1 Sulfurovum sp. | reverse complement strand
TGCACCTTTCATAACAGCACCACTTTTACTTTTTGTAGGTACAAATGCTTTTACTGCGGCACTTGCAGTGTTTTTACCACCAGTTATAGGGTTGGAAAACATCTTCCATTCAGGAAAACCAGCAGCATAAACCTTCACATTTGTATATCCTAATGCCATAAGTTTTTTAGCAACATTATGTGACTTATTACACTTATATCCACCACAATAGGTAATTATTTGAGCACTTTTATCATTAGGCATAAATTTAGATAATTTATCAAATTTAGTATCAGGAACACTCATAGAACCAACTATAGAACTTTTATAA
The DNA here is from genome assembly GCA_965657515.1 of Sulfurovum sp. Classification (GTDB taxonomy): domain Bacteria; phylum Campylobacterota; class Campylobacteria; order Campylobacterales; family Sulfurovaceae; genus Sulfurovum. The sequence goes on along the minus strand of CBFHPE010000069.1, from coordinate 9,837 downwards.
AACTTACCCCAAGGTCTGGCATCTATAAATAAAGCATCTCTTTTGTCAAAGAGTGCTCTTGCCATTTTTGTATCTATCTCAACATAATTATGTTTTTTCCAATCTGGCATACCTGCAATGTAAACCTTTATGTTTTTATGACCTTTTTTAAGTAGTTTAATAGCTACTTTAGGAGATTTTGCACACTTATACCCACCACAATAAACAATGACCTCTTTACTCTTATCACTAGCACCTAGTATGGCATCATAATATGTATCAAACTTGGTCTCAGGAAATGCTATTGCACTTGGGACATGCGCTATTTGATATTTCTTTTTAGGTCTGGTATCGAGTATGATCGCATTTGCATTATTTCTAGTACCATTCCCAATAGCCTTTAAAACATAATCATAACCCACAACATTTAAGTTGTTTTTTTCGATCAACTCTTTTACTTTTGGTGAAGCTTTACTGGCAAAAGATCCTTCACTCCCAACTAGTGTAAGGGGTCCCAGAGAGACAATTAGCAATCCAACAAGAAATAATTTCAAATTCCTTAACAATTTCATTCTTCATCCTTTAGTTATGTATTAGTACTATGCACTTCCTGTAATTTTAATATAAAACTATTAACAGAAGTTATCATTAAAAATAATCAATAAATAGATTCAATATGCCCTTGTGTATCATATTTTACTTTTGGCATAATGAAGTATCTTAAAAATAGGAGTTAGACCATGACTAAAGAAAATCATGATAGATTACAAGCATTACGCCCAGAAGCAAAGGATGCATATATTGCAGCTAAGACACGTATATTGGATGCTATAGGAAAAATGGATTTACTTGAAGGAGTATCATTAAGTGAAGAAGAAGAAAATACTATTTACGAATTACTTGATGATACTGCATTTTTAATGAAAACTAACGAAGCCTAATATCAGTGATACCAATATAAACAGTGTTTTAAATTGACATAATGAGTGAAGACCTGTATGTCTGTAATGTATATGGAAACTTCACTTGATATAAAGTATGTTAGGTAATATAACTATCTTACATACTTTGTAGAGTATTGTTTAAAAAGAGCCCTAAAATGATAATGAGGCTGATACCTGCTGACTTGTTGTAGAGTTTGTTTGCTGTGATAAAAACAAGAAGCAGGGTTGCTACGATCATCGTTGCGATGTCAAAGATGTAAGCTGAAGCTGTGATCTTCATAGGGTTTACAAAAGCTGCTGCACCAAGTACAACAGTCGTATTTGCCATATTTGATCCGATGATGTTTCCTATGGCCATATCGACCTTTCCTTTTACAGCTGCAGAGATACTGACTGCCAACTCAGGCAAAGAAGTTCCTAAAGAGATCAGTACGATACCTATGATCCACTCAGAGATACCAAAACTTTTTGCGATAGCTGAGGCACTTTCTATACTGAAGTGTGCACCTATGATCACAAGTAGAAAACCACCTATGAGAAGTGGGATCGTTTTGGCCCATGAAAATGTACTTACGTCTAAGTCTTCCAAGTCCTCTTCAGGTATATTTTTTGCATCCTGTAGTAAAAAAAGAAGATAAGCACCCATGAGAAGCAGTAAAAGTGCTGCATCAAATCTGGAGATGACACCATCGATGATCATCAGTATAAAGACAAGAACAGGAACAAGTGCCCAAGTACTGTCTTTTGCAAAAAAGTCTCTGTCAGGATTAATACTTTTGGCAATGAGAAATACGGTAGCCAGAACCATAGTGATATTCAAGACATTTGAACCTATCACATTGGCGATGGCAATTTCTGATTTGTTATCCAGACTTGCTGCAATACTGGCTGCCATTTCCGGCAGTGATGTACCAAGAGCTATCAGTGTAGCACCGATAATGAACTCGGGTATCTTAAATTTGAGGGCTATACGCTCACTTTGGTTTATGAGGAGATCTGCACCCCAGATAAGTACGCCCATGGCGATAACAAATATAACAAAATTCAAATTAACTCTCCGTTCTTAGTATTAAACTTTTGGGTAGACCAAACTCTTCTATGAGCTCTTTTTCTCTGGCTCTCATCTCACCATCATCGACTTCATGGTCAAAACCAAGAAGATGTAACATACCATGTATAAAAAGAAGAGACAACTCATCCTGTTCGCTGTGGCCGAGGTTTTTTGCCTCTTCTTTTACAAAAGATGCTGCAATGATGATAGAGCCTAAGGGCATGCCAAATATAGACTGTTCAGTAAATGGTGCTTCCATAGGGAAGGAGAGTACATCCGTTGTACTCTCTTTCCCTCTATGCTCACTGTTGAGTGCCAGCATCATTTCATCATCTACTATCACAAGTTCTACTTCTTTGGTAGATAATGTATCTGCGATCTTCTCAAGTGCATCGATGTTAATGGCAAGTGTTGTTTGATTATCTAGATCTATCATGCTCGAAGTTTACCCAAATATTGGTAAAATATGCGTATATTTAGAGTTAGGACTACAAATGAATAAATGTTGTGTATGTATCATTTCAGGTGGGATGGACAGTGCTTTGTCTGCCAAAATGGCAGAGGTAGAAGGCTATGAGATCATTGCTGTACATTTTAACTATGGACAACGTACAGAGCAAAAAGAGTTAGCGTGTTTTCGCAAGATCGCTACTTCCGTGAACGCCTTTGAGACTTATGAAATAGATCTGCCTTTCTTTGAACAGATCGGTGCATCTGCACTGACTGACAGTAGCATAGATGTGCCAACCGGAGGCCTGGAAGAGGGTGTCCCTGTGACTTATGTACCATTTAGAAATGGGATCTTCCTCTCTATCGCTGCAGCAGTAGCAGAAAAACATGGCGCAGATGCACTTTTTATAGGTGTGGTGGAAGAGGACAGTTCAGGATACCCTGATTGCCGTGAGTCTTACATAGAAGAGATGCAAAGGGCTATTAACCTTGGTACAAAAGATGAGACAAATTTAGAGATAAAGATGCCATTAGTGTCGTTAAAAAAGAGTCAGATCGTAAGAAGATCTTTAGAGTTAGGCGTTCCTTTAGAACATACATGGTCTTGTTATAAGTCAGAAGATCCGGCATGTGGTGTATGTGACTCTTGTCGCTTAAGACTTAAAGGGTTTGAAGACGCTGGAAGCATTGATCCTATTGCCTATACTTCAAAATTAAAATGCGATAAAAAAAGTATGTTATAATGTTATTAAAAATATTATTGAAGGTTATATGTAGATGAGAATCCCTGCAAAATCACCACAGGCACATGAAGCCAATCTTTTAGTTATAGGATTACAGGCATATTTTGTTACTAAGTTAAATGCTGTTGCATTGGAATTTGGAGAAGGTAAGTCTTGTGAAGAGGTATCTTGGGAAAGAGATAATGGGTTACATGGTGGCGGTGTACGATATGAGGCACGAGATGAAAAGGTTTTTAACCGAGGTTCTGTCAACATTTCACAGGTACACTATGATGATGATCCTGAAAAAAAACTAGGTTCTGCAACAGCTGTCTCAACGATCATTCATCCTCAAAATCCACATGCACCTTCTATGCATATGCATATATCATGGACTGAGATGAAAGACGGCAGTGGATACTGGCGTATCATGGCAGACTTGAACCCTTCTATACTCAGCGAATCACCTTTTGATAAAAAAGCTTTTTCAGATATGCTTGAAGATGTGACCGGAAAGCTCTATGAAGAAGGCGCTAAACAGGGAGACAGATATTTTAATATCCCTGTACTTGAAAGACATCGTGGGGTGAGTCATTATTACCTTGAAGGATACAACTCAGGGAATTTTGAAAAAGATAAAAATTTTGCAAAAAAAGTAGGTGAAGCGGTCATCGACAGATACATTACCAATATTTCCAAAAAAATGGCAGGATTTACTACGATCACTGATGAAGATAGACAAGAACAGCTTGATTATCATACACTTTATCTGTTTCAGGTCCTGACACTTGACAGAGGTACAACATCAGGTTTACTTGTACATGATCAAAATGATGTGGGTATCATGGGATCTATCCCTTCTCATGTGAATAGAACACTTTTAAAGTCATGGATCAAAAAAATGCCTGAACCACAAGATAAATTGGTAAAAGCACTACTCAAAGCACTGCCACAAAAAATGCCTACACCAGTGAATGAAAAAACGAAAAAAGCATTGGCACAAGCTGTACGTAAACACTATACGAAATATCCTCAGGCACTACATATGCAAGCCTCAGGTAACATCGTTCCACCTACCGTAGATAATCATATTACTAAAGTGAAATAACAGATAGTTCACTTTAGAACCCTTACGTTATTCCAATATAAGAGACCTTGTCTCTTTTTTACGATTTCTTAAAAATTGTACTTCTACACTATCACCGACATTGTAGTGTTCAAGTCTGTTAAGGAGGGCTGTATTATCATCTATAGTGTGACCATCTATTGCCAAGATCACATCTCCTGAGATCACCTTACCATTAATCAGATCTGCCCCTTTAAGACCAGCACTGTGAGCAGGTGAACCTAATTGAACTTCTATGATCGCTACACCTTTGACACCAAGTTCTTCAGTGATATGTGCATTAAGTTCGTCATTGATGGTAATACCAAGCTTTGGTTTTTGATAGTTTCCATGGCTTATGAGTTTTGGAACGATTCGATTGACAGTATCCACAGGTACAGCAAAGCCAATGCCTGCATAGGCACCTGACGGACTGTATATGGCTGTATTGATACCCACTAAACGACCGGCACTGTCCAACAGTGGACCACCTGAGTTGCCCGGATTGATGGCCGCATCTGTTTGAATAAGTCCTTTGATAACTGAACCATTGTCATTATATAAGCTACGATCAAGTGCTGAGACGACTCCTGTAGTAAGTGTCTGGTCTAGTCCAAATGGGTTACCAATTGCATACATAGCTTGTCCTACTTCAAGGTCATGACTTGTTCCAATAGAAAGAGGTTTAGGCATATTAGGTACCATAGGTATACGAAGGACAGCTATATCATGATCTGGGCTTGCTCCAACAAAAACCGTCTTTAGCGTTCGTTGATCACTAAGATGTATGTGAATCACAGATGCCCCTTCCAATACATGGAAGTTGGTAATGATATGACCATGCATATCCCAAATAAAACCAGACCCTGTACCTCTTGGAATACGGGTGATATCTCTTGTCCATGGATTAATCCTATCAGCCAATGTTGTGATATAGACTACGGATGGACTTGCCTGACGGAAAATTTCTATATTTGTTTTTTCAGTATCATGGAGATTACCCCTTGCAGTGACGGCTCTTGGTTCTGCATGCATTGATATCCATAAAGTTTCAAATCTAGGTATTAAAAAGAATAAAGCAATTATACTGACCAGTGTTACAAGTAATATACGTATGCTACGTAGCAATGTGTATGGATAAGGTGATTTTTCCATTACATATAACCTCACTGTTTTTATTTGATAATAGCAGGTTAAATTTAACGAAGTTTAATAGAATTTATTTTTTTGATATTTGCTAAATAGTATTAATTGATCTTGAACTTTCCTTCGGATCTGTCCTTTTTTACCTTATCATAGGTATCTATCACACCATTCATGGAAATATAAATACCCTCTTTGTGCATGTTATACATATATCCATAGGCAGAACAAAGGTTTGCTGTGGCTTCTACAGGGTCAATGCTGTAGGGTACCATGGCTCCGGTCAGCATGATACATTTTTCCAAGTCACCTTCGTTGAGATATTCTGCGGTAATATCCATAGTATCAGTACCATGTACTATGAGGATATGATGAAAGTCAGATTGGGAGATCGTTGCAAGCAGTTCAAGTCTATCATGATTTGACATATCCAGACTGTCTTTGCCGATGATATCTATGATCTCGATCTCACAGCCCCATTTGGATGTGATAGATCTTAAGGCATCACCTTTTGCATCTACCTCAAGTTGACCATTTACTCGATTGTATACTTTGTTAAATGTTCCACCGGTGTTTATAATCAATAATTTTGTCATTAAATACTTTCATACGTTTAATATATATGTATATTTTACCTCAATGATGATAAAATACCGTAATTTATTTTGAGGAATTTTTATGATCATGAAGGGTAAAAAAGGTGTCGTTCTAGGCATCGCTAACAAAAAGTCTATCGCATACGGTATTGCTAAAGCATGTCAAGAGCAGGGTGCTGAAATGGCTATCACATTTCTTAATGAGAGATTTGAACAAAAGCTTGCTCCAATTGCGGAAGATCTAGAGTGTGGTTCAAGACTTTATCCTTGTGATGTTTCTAAACCAGAAGAGATCAAAGCATTAAAAGACTCACTTGAAAAAGATATGGGTCAGATCGACTTCATTGTACACTCTATCGCATTTGCACCAAAAGAAGGTTTGAGTGGTCGTTTTTATGATATCTCTAAAGAAGCTTTTGATGTGGCTATGGATATATCAGTCTATTCTCTTATCGAGATCGTACGTGAGTTAAAACCTATCCTCTCAGACAGTTCATCTGTACTGACACTCTCTTACTATGGTGGTGTAAAGTACATCCCTAACTATAACCTTATGGGTGTTGCAAAAGCAGCGTTAGAGATGACAACAAAGTACTTGGCGGAAGATCTTGGAAAAGATGGTATACGTGTAAATGCTATCTCTGCAGGACCTATCAAAACACTTGCAGCTGCTGGTATAGGTGACTTCTCATTTATGCTCAAATGGAATGCAGCACACTCTCCACTTAAAGAGAATGTGACTATTAGCCAGGTAGGTAATTCAGGTATGTACTTACTTTCTGATCTCTCTTCAGGTGTGACTGGTGAAGTTCATTATGTCGATGCAGGATATAACATTATGGGTATGCCTGCTGTAGAGTTTGATGATGCAGGTAAACCTAGGATAGCATGGAATGGTGAGGCTAAATAAGTCTTTTCATTTTCCTAAAGGGTAAAAGCAGAAATGCAGATATACCCATAATAAGCATGAGTACCGTATCATTAAGGTACTTCATGAGTGATAAAAACATCTTCCAGATCTCTCCTTTATAACCTACTTTAGAATATGCCTTCATACGTTTTGTTGTTTTGATGAAGTTCTTTTCTCCCCCTTTGATGAGATGCGCTAATCCACTGCTCCCAAAAGTAGATGCCAGTTTGATGGTTTTTATATCAAATTTATTTAATGTTTTAGACTCTGTTAATACAGTTTTTTTTGAGAGCTTTAAGAGTATGGGTGTATCTTGACCATAACGTTTTGTAAGTTTGGCCGTTGTTTGTAACTCTTTTAGATTCTTCGTTTGAGAAAGTAGTTTTAGTGTATCGGAAAGCCCAGTATTTTTATGCATCTCATCTAAGTGATTAAAAAGAGGTTTGATACTGTCTATATTTCTGGTCTGACGTATCTGTTTGGCCTGTTGTCCAAGGTACGTTCCAAGCCATGCAGGCATACGTTTGCTTTTATGGGCGAGTTTCAAGATGGAGACCCCACTTTTTGCTACTGCACTGCTGCCAAGAGTAAAAAATGTACTCGCACTTGCGACAAGCCCAATGGTTGAGAGTGAAACTAAAACCGTGTCTACTTCTTCATCGTTATAATAGTGTGTCCCTTCCAGAGCCAAGTCACGCAGGTCACCTATAAGTAAAAAGTCTGACCCAATGGCTGAGGCTTGACCTATAAATTCATCACTCATACCGGTACTGAAACCTTCTACGAATTTACTGGATTTATAGGTTATACTAGATCTTTTTTCTTCTATCTCCTTAAGTAAGACTTGTGCTTCAGGGTTCTCTTTCATATACTCAAACTGCATAAAGTAGCTCAAATAATTGTGTGCATCCACATAATGTTCTTCTGCTATAAGAGTTTTTGTTTGAGGTATGGGATTTATTTGTATAAGAGTATGGTAGGCATAGGTGTGTTTTTGGTAGAGAATTGTGCTACTGAGTAGAAGTAGTAAAAACAGTGTAAGTTTAAAATATAGCTTTAGCATAGGGTATTGTAACAAGTAAAGATGATAAAATACGAAAAAAAGGTACTATTTTATGCAAGACTCTCCAGAATATTTAGCTAAAAAAGCATTTTTCGATAAAGTACTCACTATCTATGGACGTAACGCGGTTATTGAAGCATTAGAAGATGATGCAGTCACTATACACAAACTTCATCTCTCCAAGTCAAATAAAGATGCTTCTGTTCTTGAAGATATGAAACAGATCGCAAAACGTAGAGATATAGAAGTAAAATACCATGATAAACAGTCTCTCTCTCGTATCTCTAAAAATGCCAAACAAGATCAAGGTGTGGCACTGGACATCGTACTGGAACACTTTGGAGATGAAGAGTATTTTAAGTCTACACATAAAGAGTATCGTATCATTGCACTGGATGGTGTAACAAACCCTCAAAACTTAGGGATGATCATCCGTTCCTGTGCTGCAGGTAATGTAGATGCTATACTCCTGCCTACAAAAGGTGCTGCGCAGATAAGCCCACTGGTGATCAAAGCCTCAGTAGGGACGATCTTTAAAATGCCTGTCATTAAAACTTCAAATCTCCAAAAGACATTAGAGTCTTTTAAATATGATGGTGCAGATGTCTATACTCTCTCTTCACATGCTGAGGCAGCTTACAAAGAACAAGACTATAGCAGTAAGACCATCTTTGTACTTGGAAATGAGAGTGAGGGAGTAAGCAAGGCTGTGGAGAGCGTATGTGATAAGAGTATAGCCATCCCTATGCAACGTGGTGTCGAATCTCTTAATGTTGCTGTCACAGCTTCCCTGTTAGCTTTTTTATAGCGCCCGTTTTTTTGCTATAATAGTTCTAATTACTATAAAGGAACTCTTATGGCAGAACAAGACAAAGATCTCTTCCAAAAAATTGGTATAGACATCGGTAATGAGAAGATAAACATAGATATCAATCAAACTAAAGATTTTTTTAACACCCTTCAAAAAACATTTGAAGGTGCTGCACAGAACATACAAAAAGATATCTCTGAGGGTAAACTTGATATGGCTGAAAATGTAGGTATAAAAGTAGATAAAGAGAATATCAATATAGACCTTGCAAAAACAAAAAGCTTCATAGAAGAGTTTGGAAAGAAAATCGAAGGTTTTTTAGGCGAGATAGATAAAGCCGTTGACAATATAGATAAAAAATAAAATATTAATTTAGCTATAATCGCGCCGTAAAGGAACGATGACATGCAAAACCTCACAGCGCTTATAGCCAGCAAGACCACACTTAACCAAAAACAGATCAAAAACATTTTAACCTTACTGGATAAAGGTGATACCATACCTTTCATAGCACGTTATCGTAAAGAGCTCACAGGCGGAGCAGATGATGAACAATTGCGTTTGTTCAATGAGGTCTATTTATCAGCGAAGCGACTGCTGGAACGTAAAGAAGAGATACTTCACACCCTTACAGAACGTGAAATGATCAATACTGCTTTGAAAAATGCCATCGAAGCTGCCCAGACAATGACAAAACTCGAAGATATATATAGACCCTACAAAGAGAAAAAAAATACTCGTGCATCAACTGCTATCAAACAAGGTCTGGAACCTTTAGCAAATATTTTACAATCTGCAAAGCTTAGTAAAGAGGCTTTTATATCTGAGGCAAAACGTTTTATAAAAGGTGAAGTCAAAGATGTTGCACATGCCCTTAAAGGTGCGCAAGACATCATCGCTGAACGTTATGCTGAACAGCCAAAAGAGCGTGAAGTATTACGTGACATGGTACAACGGCATGGACTGATAGAGGTGAAGGGCAGTAAAACATTTCAAGAGAATGGCAGCTTTAAAAACTACAAAGCCCATAGTGAAAAAGTAGCTTATATACCATCTCATCGTT
>CBFHPE010000068.1:0-10236 GCA_965657515.1 Sulfurovum sp. | reverse complement strand
TCTTCTGTTTCATTTTCAATGTGATCTTCAGTCTCATTCTCTATATGCTCTTCTGTTTCATTTTCAATGTGATCTTCGGTCTCGTTCTCTATATGGTCTTCCGTTTCATTTTCAATGTGATCTTCAGTCTCATTCTCTATATGCTCTTCAGTCGTACCTGCAACTTGATCTTCTATTTCATTTTCTCTTTTTATATCAACTTTAGGTCTTACTCTCACTTTATCTGTATTGGCATGTCTATCATGACGTTCTAGCTCTTCGATGACCCGATTGCTATGTTTACTTTGCGTCATTGTTTGAAGTTTTGTGATAGCTATGATACGTTCTTGTTCATGCATATGAATTACTTCTTTTTTAAATTCATTCATCAGTTTAAAACGTTCTGAGATTGGGGCATTACGTATGGCATCAATCTGTGCATCTATATCTGCACAAAGAGGTAATGTTCCTAGTAATAATTTAGTTATACATTTTAAACTAACTTGTCTCATTATCTTTTTTCTTTCAAATATTTAAAATTCAAAGTAATTTTTGTGCCATGATTAACTTTACTTTCTATGGCTAAGCCGATATTGAGTTCATTACATAGTTTTTCAACAATATGTAAGCCCAGACCGATCCCTCTTTCCTGTTCTTTATAATAGCGCTGAAAAACCTTTTTTATATCTTTTATACCTATACCTGTATCTTCTATGATCACTGCTTCATCTCTTATGGTTACCTGTACCTTACCATCTACGTTATTATATTTTGCAGCATTACTCAATATATTATCCAAAATACGCATAAGTAATTCATAGTTGGTATTTTTTACCAGATCATTATGCTTTTCAAATATATACTCCAGTTTAGGATAAATATGTTTTATATTTTTTAAACGATCCTCTGCTAAAGCTGAGATATCAACACTTTGATTCTGAGACGGTGAATTATGTAAAAATGTTTTGAGATTATTTTGCAAAAGTAACATATGGTCTATACTTTGAGAGAGTCTTGTTACATAAGGGTCATCCCCTTTTTCATCTTTAAACATTTTAATGTTTAGGATCATAGAAGTAAGAGGTGTATTAAAGTCATGTAAAATATCTTTTATGAACTCATCATTCAAACGTAAGGCTTTTCGAATAGGACTTAAACTATAAAATGTAAAAAACAGTGCTACAGCAAAAAGCAACAATGTCGCAAGAATAAATTTAATCCAAAAAGCTTGAGTGATATCTCGTATATCACTTTCTAATTTCTGGCTTTCATATGAGATCTTCATATAATACTTCTTAGACTCAGGAATCGTAAAATATGCATACGTTCCATTATTATCATATAGTTTGTTGAGTATGTTTTTATCTTGGGGTTCAAAATCAAATGAGAACTGTTCACATTTTAAAGAGTAACTACACAGTTGCATTTCTTGCAGTAGGCTGCGTTTATATTCGCTTTTTTTGGTATGGTACAGTTCTACAAAAAGCAATACAAGAAGTATTTCCAACAAAGAGAAAAAAACAATAAAGTTTTTAAAAAGCGATTCTTTTTCATAATTTTTCAAGTATGTACCCTTTACCTCTTATATTTTTAATGTCAATATCCAGCTTTTGTTTTATCTTTGTAATGGCTACACGCAAAGCCGTGTCGGAGGCATTATCTAAACATTCATAGAGTGTTTCTTTTGTAATGACCGAACCAGACTGTGATAAAAGTTTTTCAAAGATCTTCAACTGTACATTACCCAGGTCAATGATCTCACCATTGGATCTTATAATTTGTGACTGGGGATCATACATTAAATGTTGATAAGAAACAGCATCATTTGAAAATTTAGCTGCGATCCGTATGAGTAATTCTTCAGGATCAAAAGGTTTTTTAATGTAGTCAATCGCTCCTAGTTTAAAACCTTCAGCCATTGATCCCATGTCAGTCAATGCAGTTATAAAAATTGTAGGTGTACTATCTTCAGCATATCGTAGTGATCCAAGTAGATCTAGACCGCTACCCTGTGGAAGATTAATATCCAGCAGATAAAGGTCATACTTATTATCAAATGTCAGATCTTCTGCCTCTTTAATACTCAAAGCAACATCTACTTCATACCCCTCTTTGGAGAGAAAGAGATGCAGTGTCTCAGAAAGTATGTGGTCATCTTCGAGAAGTAGTAGTTTCATTTTATTTGGTCCTTAAAGTTGCCTATTATTTTACCATAAAGCGCAGTGCATATAGTAATGGAATATAGGCATACAATAGTTTTTAATTTACCTTTGAGACATAACTTTTTTACTCCGATCTTAGATCGGAGAGTTAGACACACACTAATTAAGCAAATGTATCAGAGAAAAGGTTTCCAGACCACAAGAACATTTTTCTATAATTACGTGTCTGCGAAGGACCTGCAGCTATATTTGCAAGAACCATACTTTGATTTGTAGAGTCATATTTAAAGACTGCAGAGAGCCATGAAGCTTCTGTTGTCGAGGTTGGACTATAACATGCTGAGTTAGTCTTAGGTGAAGGATATAATGCGATACCATTCAGTGTTCTTAAAATGGCATCTGCACATATTTTTGCCTCAGAGTTCCCTATGTGACCGGCCTTTGGTTGTCCAGTTCCTTGTGAATCACCAATGATATATATGCCACTTGCCATCACTGACTCATAACTTAATGGATTGATAGGTGCCCAATTACCAGTGTTTACACCTGCAGTAAAGATAATAGGTGCTGCTTTTTGGTTTGGTATGACATTTAACACTGTTGAACTTAAAGTTTTAGAGTCACTATTTTCTGTATATGTCACTGTTTTAGATGTACCATCCACCGCTATGACTGTTGTACTTGGCTTATAGTCTACACCATACTCTTCAAATTTTGCACCAAAAGTATCTTCTTCTACAATGATCTTTGGATTTGCATCCAGTACAGTCACTTTAGAGTTACTGAATCCCTTCACATTTTTAAGGTAGTCAGCAACAACACAAGCCCTCTCATATGGTCCGGGAGGACACCTGTAAGGTGCTGCTGGTATAGTCATCGTAAAATTATCACCATCCACCATCGCATCTATCTGTGCTTTAAGAATGTTTATCTGCTCCCCCGCTTTCCATGCATGCGGTACTTCTCTGATGTCATAATCGTTCACCTTGATAAAATCGATACCCGATGCCAAGACCAATTTATCATATTTGACATTCTCACCATTGTCAAGAATTACTGTTTGATTAGTCTTATCCACACTGTTTACGAAATGATGGATCATGTTAATGCCATATTTGGTTTGTAGATCTCCATAGGTAAATGATAGATCAGTGGTTGTTTTTTGACCATTAAGTACCAGATTGCTTAATATAGGTGAAACATATGTTGGATTTGCCTCTATAATAGTAACATTGACACTGTTTCCACCCCACATTTTTAGGTGTTTTGCACATGTTGCTCCTGCAAAACCTCCACCTACTACTATGATATGTGGTATAGTTGTCTCAGCTGCCATCCCCGGAGTGATAGCACACACTGAACTGGCACCGATAAACTTCATAAAGTTACGTCTTGAATTTAAACCATTTTTTTTCATCTGTTATCCTTTCAGTCGTTATTTTTAAGTGTTTTTAGCCAGTCGCCGATAAGAATTATCTCTTCACTGGTATATCCATGTGCCTGTGCACTCATGATCGGTTCATCATCTTCATAGATCTCATCTTCAAGGTTATCCTCTCCTGCAATAGAGTCCCATGAATTTGTAGATACACCATTTGTTCCATGACACTGTGCACATTGTGAACCTAAAAGTCTTCCTGCGTTTTCTGTGTAAGTAGTAGGTAAAACTATATCTGTATTGGATTCATCTTCATCCTTTTCGTCCTCTTCATCCTCATCTTTTTCATCCTCATCTCTTTCGTCTTCTTCATCCTCATCTTTTTCGTCCTCTTCATCCTCATCTTTTTCTTTTTTATCTTCATCTTTTTCATCTTCATAATATTTAGTATAAGAACTAAATCTTTCAGAATCTCTTTCACTATCAGATGCAGATGCAGTTAATGTTCCACCTAACAGCAGTGCAGAGACTAAAGCTGAAAGTTTCCATGATTTTGTATTCATTATCTATCCTTTTTATTTGGTATAAAGTAGTGTAACGTGAATAGTGTTACCTATCTGTAATCAAAGTATTAGCGATTTGTTAGCTATTTTTAAGATGTACGTTTCTTCATCATTTTCTTCGTAAACATTCCATATCAATAACGACATAAATGATGCAGGTAACAGTACGATATTCATTTTTAATCTCTTTATACATATTAAATTAGTTGCTGTGCAAATGAGTATGATACATATACACAAACAACAACCATTGTTTATCCGCAAACAAACTATCTCCATAAAAAACTTTAGTATGACAAACACTTTCCTGTGTTTATTGTAACGGTTATAGTGTTAGCGAAGTGTTATTTGGAAGCTATTGTTTTATGGGAGGGGAAGCGCATAGATGGTTAGTTCCATCTGCGCTTATGAAAGTATTAAGGATGTATATTTAGATTATGAATTATCTTCTTCGTCTTCTTGTTCTTCTTCATCGTCATCATCATGAGAATCATCGTCATCATCGTGGCTGTCATCATCATGGCTATCATCATGATAATCATCATCGTCATCATCATGAATATTTTCTATTCCGTCATCGTCATAATCTTCATAGGCATTAACAATATTATCATCATCGTCATCATCATAACTGTCAACAAGATCGTTGTGATTATCATCATGTACATACTCGTCATTTGTACTTGCACCTTGTGGATCGATTACAAGTTCTGTATCAACAACATGATCACCATCTTTATCATCTGCATTTTCATACTCTATCTCAAGTGGGATATACCCTAAATTGATATCTTGGTTAAGTACAATTGTTGATCCATTTGTAAAACCAATAGGTGTTATAATTCGATTTTCCGGATCATTTTCATTGGTCGTCATGACAAGTCTACAATTTGTATTTGTAGGGACTTCAATTTCAAATGGGTGTTCACTTGTACCATTCTGTATTGAGGCAACTTTCGCATAATAACCATTGTCACAAAATGCTTCGATCAATGTACCAGGTACTGTTCCAGACAGTGTTTCAGTACTTGTAGATGTTGGTTCTGAAGATCCTCCTCCACATCCGACTATTAATAGCGATACCACTGTGATACTTAATCCTATAAAACTTTTTTTCATTACTTGTCCTTTTGAATTATGTTTATATTAAAATTATAAACTAATAAGTGTTAGCGAAGTGTTAGCAAAAAGTTAAGAGAATACTGAATACTTAAGTAGTATGTTTAAATGATTATAGACTGATGATTATGTTGTATAGTTGGGTCAATCATTAATGATGTTGAAAAGACTCCACTCTCTACACAATTACTAGAGATCACTGTCACAGATCGAGAAGTTGAGTTTGGTAGTGATCTTGATAAAATATGTGAAAATACGCCATCTTCGATTTGATAATTTCTTTCATATGAGGCAGAGGTAGTCAATGCCTGATTTTCTAATTCAATAAAATGGGCATGTTTTGTACTGTCATCTGGATCGGTAATACCTACTCTAAATTTCTGACCATCAGGTTTTTTTCCTAAAACATATAAATCTCCACCAAAGTTGATCATTGCAGAACGTATTTTATGTTTTTTTACAATTTTAATACTTTGATCAACAGCATATTCTTTTACAAATCCTCCAAGGTCTATTTTAGTGAATGCATTGTCAAAAATAATTTTATTTCTTTTTATCTCAAAATGTTCACAACCGACATATAGAAGTAACTTTTCTTTATTTTTTTCAAGTTCATCAAGTTTTATATTTGATCTGTATAATTCTTTTATCGTTGCAATCGTAATATCAAAAATACCTGATGTCATTTTATAATACTGTTTTGCTCTAGAAAGAAGTGTTTTTGTTTCAAGGTCAAGTTCACTGACATGACGGAGATTGATCTGAGCAAGAAAAGAAGTATGATCATAATAATTATACTTTTTTTCCAGTCGTTTAACTTCTTTTAAAATATCTTGAGCTACTTTATCAGCTTTCGCTTTTATATCTGAATAAAGGATGACCTCACAAGGTGTGGTCATCGCAGTAAAATGATAAATGTATTTTTTTTCCATTTTAAAACTTATATTTAAATCCTGTCATCAAATAAGTTGCAGATAGTCCTGTACTCTGATCATAATAGGATACTCCTATATTTATATCTAAGAGATCATTCACTTTATAATCAACTTGTAGCTTATAATTCATAGCATTAAAATCACTTAAACGTTCATCACTTGAAGCATATTTTTCATCAGTAAAGGCATCCTTTGCTGAACTGTAAAAGTCTGCCTCACTCTGCATATAATACCGTAAACCACCATTTAAAACATAATCTCCTATTTCATAAAAAAGATCAGCACTTAATGTATTTGAATCAATTCCCCAATCATCTGAATAATAACGATACCCAAAATGTGCAGTAAAGTCATCACTATATGCTTTAACATATTTTAAGGATGCCCCAAAAGCAGTTCTGCTATCTGGACGTGAATCACTTACGATTACTGTTTGTTGCGCAGTACCATAATTACGGACAATATTGTGATAAGGACTAGTGAGATACCCATCTTCAAGAATACTAAACAATGATACTTTAGCATAAGAGGTTGGGTCAACTATTTGTGAAATTCCTGCTTCTATAGAGATTACATTATTATCCATCTTTTGACTGGCACCACTTTGTGTATCACATGCACCATTATAAATACACTCTTTGATTAAAATCTCATTATATTGATATGAGAGACCCAGACTAACAGAATTGTTTTTATTGTTATCTAAGTAATGTAGATATTCTGCAGAACCCTCATAACTGTAAAAATCACTTTCACTTGAGTAATTTAACCCAGTTTTTAATTCATCACGATTCTCTAACCGTGTTGTTAGTAGTAATGTACCTGCTGCACGCTGTTCATCATAATTAACATTTCCATATGCAACATCTTCATCATCTACAGGACCTCTGGAATAAGCTGATGCGCCACTTGAACTATCATAGAAAGTTGGGCTGGCACCTGAAACACTATCTAATACAAACTGCGCATTAAGTGTATAATCTGTGCCAAAATCTTTATTGATCTCCAAAGAAGGAGCGGAAATACTTGTTCTGTCATTATTTTCATCATATTGCATGAACTGTACGCTGACATAATCTTCTGCTTGTGTATTAAGTGTGGCTAGAACAATTGATGCTGCCAAAGATAAAGGTATTCTCAGTTGCATCCGCACCCTCCTCCTGCGACACCAGAGCCGCCTTTACTTGCTTCTTTTGAAAAGTAAATATGTTCTTCATATTTCTTGATCAAATTATTGGTTCCGCCATCTTTCATAGTATCTTTCGCCAGTGTGTCTTTTTCCCATGGCTTCACTTCTTTAGCACAGCCACTAAAAAAAAGCAGTGCCGTTACCGCTAGTATCATTGTTCTCATAACTTCTCCATATCTAAAATAATTTTTTGATCAATATTATCTACTGCACCATAGATAACATCAACAACTTTTCCCTTTTTTATATAGTATACAGCGGGCATACCTATAGGGTTGAACTTTGCTACTATCAGATTCATGGGGTCATTAATAACTCTAAAGTTAAGTTTATTCTCTGAAATTAGCTTCTTTTGAAATGCAACACCTTTTTTTTCATCTTTATCAACATCTATACCAATGATCTCAACATTGTCTTTATTTAGGGTAGTATTTGCTTTAGAAATAAGTGGTATCTCTTTTTTACATGACGTACACCAAGAAGCAAAAAAATCTATGATGTATATTTTGTCTGTTTTCATGCCCATATGTTTTTGAAGAGACATATCAACTGTATCACCTTTTTGATATGCAAACAGTGACACTGTAAACATTAAAACCAGTATTAATTTTTTCAAATTATGTATCCTTTATTCATGATATAGATCATTTTGACATTTGAATTATAAAATAAAAAGTGTTAGCGGAGTGTTATAGCAGGATGTGGAAAATTTTAAAAATGATGAACGGCTTTGAACTCATATAGGAGTAGTGGAAAATCAAAAACCACGTTCCTATTCTCTTTAATCACTTATCACGAATCCCAAAATGGAAATAAAAGTTCCATTTGTTCATCATTTAGAATTTCAATTGTATTGGCTATACATTTCAAGTGTGCTCTGGTCGCTTCTGATTTTAGCTTTGCAACTTCGTCTATCTTGCTACTGGAAGTTGTGATATTTTCGCCGTCCACAAGTGACTCAATAATATCAGCTTCTAAGACCTTGATCTGTTTTTTTAGTTTTTTAACTGCAGACATTGTCTCTTTACGTACAACAAGCAGTTTTTCTTTTTGATCAGCACTTAAAGCAAGTGTACCTTTATCCCAATTTTCTATGAGGACTTTTGTCATATGTGGAAGTGCTTCACTGTTTATAAGAAATGGTGAGTTGATCAGAGCATTCATCTTTCCGTTTGTTTTCATCTCTTTTATCATGGCAACAAACTCAGGAGTTGGGAAGTTCTCTATCATATGATCTGTAATGACAGATAACTCTTCCTGAGAAACTTTACCTTTGAGTGATGGCATCACTCCAAACTGTTGTACCTTATTTGACTCACATACTGACTTTGAGGCCTTAGGGTTAATAGTATAATCCATAATAAATGCTTTGATCTCTTTCTTGTCACTCATGCTCAAGTTAATATGAAACATAACTGCATCCATTGCAGGTGCTTTCATATCTGGTATCATAGCCGCTGTAGGGGTTGTTAACATGTGACATGAAGCACATTTAGTTTTGATCAATTCTGCTGGAGATGATGCAAAGAGCATACTGCTGGCAAAAGATAAAAGTAACACTGTTTTTTTAATCATAATGGATTCCTTAAAATTGTGTGCGGATTATATACACTCAATCTGAACTCAATATGAACTTCTATGTATAATATTAACACATCATATAAAAATATTAAGAATATTAAGAAAAAGTTAATTAATAATTCATATTTAATTCATATTAGATTTATATACTAAAGTGTTCATTTATTATAAATAAAACTAATGGGAGGTAATTATGAATAAGAAAAGCAAGGTAGTACTTTTAAGTGCAATACTCGCATCAGAACTTGTACTGGCAGGTGGAGATGTTAAACCAACGGCGGAGGCTGACTTAACAGCTCCAGTATTTACAAAGGCGCCATACAAATATGTAAAAAAACCAATCACTGTGGATGATGGTAGTTTTCATGGTTATTTAAGAGCTCACCATATCTTTAATGGTACTGACAATGGTTATGACAAGGTAACTGGTAGTACATTAGGTTTGGGACTAGGATATGGACTGGAAGTTACTTCAGGACTTAAAATTGGTGCTGAGTTTTATGGTGCCATGGATTCTGGTCTCACAGACACAGATGAAACAGCTATTGCATATGGACAATTCATGAATGAAGTTAAAAGTCCAAAGGAACTTGATGCGGGTTACACTTGGGGTGCTCATATCAGATATGAAGGTGAAGGTTTCAAAGCACAGATCGCAAGAAGTCAATACAAATCTCCTTTGACAAATATCGTTCAGATCACGCATGTTCCAAACATGTATGAATATGCAAGACTTGATGGAAAAGTTCTAGGTGGTAACGCGTCACTTGGTTTCATCACTAAAATGGCATATGGTTCTAGATCAGCAGCTGACTGGGGACTGATCGGTGAATTTACAGGAACTGCAGGTATGTTTATGAAACCATTTGATACAGGTGCAGGACCATACTTGAAGCGTGGTGATTACTACAGTATAGATGAAACACTTACACCTGGAACAACTGATTCAGACGGTATCCTTCAAGTTGGATTCGAAAAGAAGAAAGGAATGTGGGACTTCAGTATCTGGGATCAGTACATTGATGATGTAGGAAACAATATTTTTGCAGAAGGTTCATACAAATGGCCATTAGCACCAGGAAAAGTAGTTAAGTTATCTGGGCACATATGGAATCAAAACATTTCCAACTCTACTTATGAAGATAAATATGGTGGAACATTGGTCGGTGCACAGGCTTTACTCAAATGGGGTAAATTTGTTGGTAAACTTGCATATGAGACTAAAGATGACGGTGGTCTTCTTAACGCTTGGGGAGCAAACCCAGGTTACACGTCTTCGATCTTCTCTAGAAACCAATACCGTTCAAACGTAGATGCTTACAAAGCAACA
>CBFHPE010000067.1:0-10311 GCA_965657515.1 Sulfurovum sp. | reverse complement strand
TTGAGAGTGTGACGATGTGACTTTTCTCATCATAGTTGGAGACCTGAGAATTTTTAATCTTCATATCTGCAGCAAACACATTAGAAAAATCTTTTCGTTTTTTCAAAGACCTGATAAAGATCATTTGTGAATTTAAAGAAGCGTCTGCAAAAGCAGAACTGATATGAAGTGTAGGAATACGTATCCCATCACGAGAAGCTTTAAAATAAAAAGTATAAAAACTGTCATTGCCATTTTGTACAACAAGAGGTTCCTCAAAAAGAGGTTTGACCTTACTGGATCTGTCAAAAGTGAATTGAGGAAGGTTTGAACCATCTACGCCAATACCGATGACAGTGACAGGAAAGAGTTGATCTTCATACACTTTTTTAGGCATATAAGAGTATTTGAACTCACCTTGAGCACTTAACAGTGTATTGAAGGTGAACAAAAGTCCTATGATAAGCCATAAAAAGCGTAATTGTTTCATTAGGCGTCAAAACCTTTTAACATGCGTATACCATCTTCTGAACCAAGTATCGCTTCGAGGGCACGTTCAGGGTGAGGCATAAGACCAAATACATTTTTATTTTCATTACATACACCAGCGATTGAAGTTACTGAACCGTTTACAACCACAGGTGAACCATTTTCATCAGAGTAACGAAGAAGGATCTGCCCATTGGCTTCGATCTCTTTAAATTCTTCCTCATCAATGTAGTAGTTTCCGTCTGCATGTGCTATAGGGATATTGAGTACTTCACCATTTTCACACTGATTTAAAAATGCATTGTCGTTATTGATCACACAGAGGTTTTGGTGTTTAGAGATGAAGTGCAGGTTGTTATTGCGCTTCAGTGCTCCTGGAAGTAGTCCAGCTTCTGTAAGGATCTGAAAACCATTACATATACCAAGTACTTTACCGCCATTGTTTGCATAATTGGTTACAGCTTTCATAATTGGTGCAAATCTTGCGATAGATCCTGAACGCAGGTAATCACCATATGAGAATCCACCAGGTACAACTACAAGTTCTATATCTTCAGGAAGAACTTCATCTTCATGCCATACAAGCTGTGTTGTATGTCCAAGCTTTTCAAAAGCATACTGGGTATCAAACTCACAGTTTGTTCCCGGAAATCTTAATATTGCAACTTTCATGATTAATTGATCTCGATATTGTAGTCTTCAATGACAGTATTGGCTAGCAGTGTTTCACACATTTCAGTTACTTTAGCTTCAGCATCAGCTTTATCGTTTGCATCTATATCCATAATGATCTGTTTACCGATACGTACATCATTTACACCTTCAAAACCTAAAGAGTCAAGTGCGTGGTGTGCGGCCTTCCCCTGTGGATCCAATACACCATTCTTTAAAAATACATTTACTGTAGCTGTCATTATTTATCTCCCAAAATTCTATTTAATACTTCTTCATAAGCGACTTTAAGTCCGCCTAAACCTTCTCTAAATCTGTCTTTGTCCATTTTTTCTCCACTCTCAGAGTCCCAAAGTCTGAAGTTATCAGGACTAAGCTCATCTATAAGGATGATGTTCCCGTGAACATCTTTACCAAATTCAAGTTTAAAATCTACAAGTGTGAGGTTGCGCTGTGCATAAAAATCTTTAAGCAGATCATTTATCTTTCTTGCCATAAAACGTATATAGTCAAGTTCTGCTGTACTTCTTACTAACCCAAGGATGATACAATGTTGGTCATTCAGTTTAGGGTCACCCAGGTCATCGTTTTTGTAATCAAACTCTATCAGTGTGAAAGGAAGAATTGTTCCATCTTCTATACCAAGATTTCTACTCAGACTTCCTGTAGCAATATTTCTAACGATCACTTCGATGTAGATAACATCCGCCTTCTTATGAAGCATATGGTTATCATCTAACATTTCAACGAAGTGTGTAGCTACACCTTTTTTATTGAGGTATTTAAAAAGTTCTGTGGAGATCTTGTTATTGAGTGCTCCTTTACCTGCTTCAGTTGATTTTTTCTCACCGTTAAAAGCCGTAAGGTCATCTTTAAACTCTGAGATATAAAGATCCGGATATTCAGTTGTCCAGATCTTTTTTGCTTTTCCTTCATACACAAGTGTTTGTTTTATCAGTGTATCAGTTGCCACTATTTCTTTCCTTTATTTGTAATGATCAATGCTTTTAAGATATCTACTGATGATTTCAGCTGTGCATCTTTGTAAAGTTGTTCTTCGGTGATGATGGTGTCATCCACTTTTGTTTCATTATTTTCTTCTGAACTGTTGGTGTCTAGGGTTTTAGTTGTATTTACATCTATTTTTGCAAGTTCATTGACCAAGTGTTTTTTGAGGTCTCTCTCTTTGATGAGTATAGGGTCTTCAATGTACTCTATCTTCCCCAAGTGTACAGTGATGTCCGGTGTCACGCCCAGAGCCTGAATTGTACGCCCGCTTGGAAGATAGTAACGTGCAACGGTGAGTTTGAGTGCTTCATCTTCACCTACAGGCATTACAACCTGTACAGACCCCTTACCAAATGTTTTTTCTCCAACTACAATAGAACGGTTAAAGTCTTGAAGTGCACCAGAGACGATCTCTGAAGCAGAGGCAGAACCACCATTGATCAGTGTCACAATAGGTGTTGTTGTATCAGTTCCTTTTTTGTCAGCCTTATAATGAATGTTCTCACTTTTAAGCTTACCTTTTTGACTGACGATGGTCCCATCTTCTACAAAAAGGTCTACCACACCAACAGCCTGGTCTAGAAGTCCACCAGGGTTATTTCTAAGGTCTAAGATTATCCCTTGTGTGTTATTGTGCTCAGCTATGGCTTCCTTGAGTCCAGAAACTACTTTTTGATCAAAAGAGGTAACATGAAGATAAAGAATGTTGTCTTCAATACTCTTGGCATAGACAGATTGTATTTTTATGATATCTCTGGTGATCTCGATCTCAAGCGGTTTAGGCTCTTTTTTTCTAATGATGGTCAACACTAAAGATGTACCTGGTTTCCCTCTCATCAGTTTTACAGAGTCATCAATGCTCATTCCTATAGTTGCTTCATCGTTGATCTTTAAAATGATGTCTCCGGCTTTCACTCCGGCTCTAAAAGCAGGTGTACCGTCTATAGGAGCGATGACAGTGAGGGCACCTTCCTTCATACCGATAGAGATACCAAGCCCTCCAAATTCACCTTTGGTTTGTACATTAAGGTCTTTGAACTCTTTGGTATCCATAAAAGAAGAGTGGGAGTCAAGGTTGGATAGGAGTCCGTCAAGTGCTTTATCGACAAGGTCTGTGGTATTTACATCATCTACATATTGACTCTCAATAACATTGAGGATTTGAGTAAATTTAATATAAGCTTCTAACTTTTCTTTGGCAGTGGATGGTTGGTAGGTTTTTTCATTGGGGTCTTTAGCTTGTGCTGAAGATCCAAATAGATAGGCAGCAGTTAAGGTTGCGGCGATACCTGCAACGATAACTTTTTTACTTTTTTTAATCATAATACTCTTTCGTTAAATGGACGTAGAATTAAGTTCATTATTTTATTTAAAAACATCTAAGAGGATGCTTTTTCGTACTATATCTATATAAAGTTAACTGTTTTTTTACTGGACCTGCTTGACTAATTTTTTGAGTTTACTCTTAGATGCTTTTGTTGTGTCACTTCCATAAGAGAGTTCTTCATAGAGTTTGTCTATCTCTTTAATGATATTTCTTTGTGGATGATCTTCCATATATCGTGTTAAATAGCGGTGCAGTGTCTCCTCTTTATCTCTTTTATATCCTTCTTTTTTCATACGTTTTAAAAGAGGTTGCAGTATCTCTATAGTTTCAGAGCTGTAAGTAGGTCTTTTAAAATAAGCAATGATCAAAAATGTCAGCAGAACAAGTAAAATAAGTGAAAAAACAAAGGTTGCTACAAACCTTGGGTTATCTTTGGCATAAGCTAGAAGTTGAAGTTGTCTAATGTGAGAGTAGTAAAGGATCCATGTCTCTACCTGATATTTAGCGTACATAAGATAGAGGTTTATCTTTTTTAGTATTTTGTTCTCATCTTTTGAACCAGCACTGAGTTGTGCCAGAGACTCAGCTTCTATACTTGAAGCTGTGGAGGTGGTTTCAACTCTTACCCACTTATCATCTAGGTAGATCTCTGCCCATGCATGCGCATCTTTTTCTTTGACTGCTAGATAGTTATTGAGTCCATTTGAAAGGTCTGCCTTGTAGCCTGTAACGATACGTGAAGGGATTCCTGCCATACGTGACATCGTCACAAAAGAGGAAGCAAAATGTACACAATACCCTTGACGTTTTTCAAAGAGGAAACTGTCCGTACTGTTATTGATATCCAGTGCTTCAGGTTTTAAACTGTAAGTGAGCATTTGTGTTTTGAAAAACTGCATGATCGCATCAGCTCGTTTTTGATCTGTAGTGTAGGTCTCTTTGATCTCTTTAGCAATGTCGTAGCTTTTAGGGTTGTTCTCTTTATAAAAAGTAGTGGAAACATCATATACTGTTTCATCCAAAACATCATGAAATGTATCACTGAGAGATGAACTAGCAGCGTAGTGTATAGGCTCTTTTATGGGGTCTTTGAGCATACTTACAAGGTCTGGATCCAAGGTACTGTCTTCAACCGCTTTAGATGGCATATCAAGTAGGTATATCCATCGTTTTTGTGTAGGATAAAGAGTTACTTTGTAGTTTATCTTTTCTCCTTTTGTCGCATAGTAAAACTTGTTCTCTCTTTTCATATGATTTGGAAGTTCTTCCCAGTGGTCCTTTTTATCTATATAGAGTGTGCTGCCTCTAAAATAGAGATCTTTAGATGCAGGTACTTCACCTTCAAAACCCACTTCCATGACGATACGGTCTGAAGGAACCAGCAAGGCTTTTGAGTCAATATGCATCGTTCCATCATGTCCCATACGCTGGATGTTTTCACCTTTGAATCCATAGTTTGCATGTTCAAAAGAGATGCGTGGGAAAAAGATGAAAAGTACCACAACCCAAGGTAGAGAATACATGAACATCACCATAGAAGATCGAAAACTCTCCAAGAGATCTCCATCCATACGATGGGCAAGTATCATCCAGAGTAGAAAAAAGATCTCAAATACAACATATACAAGCATAAACATGCCATGATAGAAGAACAAAGAGAGTGCCAAAAATAAAAAAGGAGAGATAAGAAGATAAAAGTTGATCTTTTGTGTTATCCTCTGCATGGAGACTACCACAATAAGCAAGTATACAAGCAGTTCAAGAAAGAGCTTTAAGCGTGAAAGCCCCCTAAAAGAAAATGCTCCATACATCGAAAGATAGACTGCTAAAACACCAAGAAGAAAAATAAAAAGAACTAAGAGATTATTAGCAGGTGTTTTTTTAAAAAAAAGTATAAGCACAACAAGAAAAGCAAATACCAGCATAGGAGCTTTTAATGTGAGAAGCAAAGGCAAAAGAACAATGACGTAGGCCATGTCTAAAAGTTGTAAAGGAGAGAGTTTAGTATCTTGCAAGGGTTTTAAGAATGTCATCTATACTCTCCTTTACAGAATTAAGGGATTTATTTGGAAGTTGGATGGCAAACTGTAAATGTTTCTTCTCACACTCTAGTACCCAAAGTGTAAGCTGTGAGAGTCTTTCTTCATCATCTTTTCCAGCTTTATAAAAATCAAATACAAGGTTTGGTGTTTCTGTCTCTTTGATAAATGTTTTAACGGACATTTCCCCTTTTGCTACAGATGCCCAGTGTATATGAGACAGTCTTTGCGAACCGTCATACTCTCTGAGTCCATCAAACTCTTTTTCTTCGCCATAGTGAGTCTCTTCTTCATTTAAAAATGAAGCAAGTGATCTTCCTTTAGGTTCAGGGTAGGCCAGTCCTTCAAATTTTTCTTTGACAGGCAGTTTTAAACGTGCAGTTGAAAGTGGATATTTACTTTCAAGATATACATTTTCATAAGTAAAAGTGCCACGTTTTTCAGGGGTGTAGGTCAGTTGAACAATACTTGTACTTTCACCTTTTATATAATTTAGGGGTACAACAGTATCATTTCCATGTACTACTATGGACCATGAAGTAGTCGTTGTATTATTATATATACTAAGTGGTATTTTCCCTTCCTGATGTGCAAATAAACGTCCTGAAGGTACAAAAGTACTTTGTAGACGTCCCAAGTTCAATACACCTATGGGACCTGCTGAAAAAGCCAGAGAAAAGACAAAGAATAGGGTGATGTAGACTAGATTAAAGTCATGCATATAGGCTTCCATAAAAAGCCCAAAGAGTAAAAGAACAACTACCAAAGAAAAAATGGTAGCTCCTTGTTTTATACTCCTATGTA
The DNA here is from genome assembly GCA_965657515.1 of Sulfurovum sp. Taxonomy (GTDB): domain Bacteria; phylum Campylobacterota; class Campylobacteria; order Campylobacterales; family Sulfurovaceae; genus Sulfurovum. The sequence goes on along the minus strand of CBFHPE010000067.1, from coordinate 3,993 downwards.
TCTGAATGAATGTGCGTAAAGATTTCATGTTCTATTCGTAATTTAGTGGTATTACCCTCTTTAAAACGTAAACGGTGTCTGCAGACGATCCCGGTTACCATCTGAACATCATCTGCTGTGGCATAGGTCCTGCCTTGCATCATTGCCCAGGACTTCACCATGGCTGTGAGTGCTAAAGCACCACGTGTAGAAAGCCCATACTCAAAGAGTCCACTCTCTCTACTAAATGCTATGATATCTTGCAGGAAGTCAAGAAGTGTATCGCTCATGTGTACTTCAGATGCTTTTTGTGTATAAGTGCTTATCTCTTGAGCTGTGAGCATAGGATTCAATGATGCGCTAAGGTGTTTAGTATCACCTTTAAGTATGGCACGTTCAGATGTCTTATCAGGATAGCCGATACCAAAAGAACACATAAAACGGTCGAGTTGAGAGTCAGGCAGAGGAAATGTTCCTACTTCCTCATGAGGGTTTTGTGTACCGATGACAAAGAAAGGTTTTGGAAGTGTATAGGGTGTGGTATCTATGGTGACTATACCTTCTTCCATCGCCTGGAGCAGTGCAGACTGTGTTTTAGGCATGGAACGGTTAATTTCATCAGCTAAGAGAAAAGAGCTGAAGATCGGACCTTTTTTAAAGATAAAGTTTCCCTCTTTTTGGTTGTAGTAGTTCACACCAAGAATATCTGAGGGAAGCATGTCAGAAGTAAACTGTATACGACCAAAATCAAGACCAAGTGCCTGTGAAAGGTTTTTTGCCAGTGTGGTTTTACCTACACCTGGGATGTCCTCCAAGAGTAGGTGCCCTCCAGCAAAAAATGTAGCTAATGAGAGTGCAATAGTTTCTCTTTTCCCTACTAAATATGTCTCTATAGTGTCGATGATGGGTGTAAATTCTGGTGATATGGTGTAATTCATAAAAGTATGTTAGCGTAAATTTGATGTAACTTCTGTGTACTCTTATATAATATGTGTTTTACAACTCGTTTCTGGGATATTAGGTTATTGACTTAAACTTTTTCATAAAGAAGTGAAGTCTCTATATGTTATACTGATTTTTTCAAAATATATGAGAAATATACTGATAATACATAGGTTTTTTAATGGAAAATATAAATAAAATGCGCTCAGATATATTATTGCAGACATTGAGTCTATTTTCAAGCAGGTATGCTAAAGCTATCTCTTTGGAGGCATTAACGACAGGGCTACCTTCCTCATCAGATACGGATGTTCCAGATCTTCTCTCTTTTTCTCAGGCAAATATACTTTTTTCGAGAGCAGCAAAACGTGCAGGATTTAAAACTTCTCTAGTACAAAGGGAGCTCTCAACCATACTAGAATTACATTTACCTATGATTATACTTTTAGCACATGGCCAGTCTTGTATCTTGGAAGCTTTTTCTGATGATAGAAAAAGTGTAAAGGTGATCTATCCTGGTGAAACAATACTTGAAGAGTGGGTAAATGTAGAAGAACTTAGTGAAGAGTATCTTGGATACGCTTTTTTGTTGAAAAAAGAGATAGAAAAAGAGGATCAGACAAGTTTTGTACATAAACAACACAAAAAACATTGGTTTTGGGATACACTAAAACTCTCTTTACCAATCTATAAAGATGTTTTACTTGCTTCACTCTTGGTAAATCTTTTTGTATTGGCTTCTCCTTTATTCACTATGAATGTATATGACAGGGTTATCCCAAATAATGCAACAGAAACCTTGACCGTCTTTGCTATTGGTGTGATCATAGTCTATATATTAGATGGATTTTTGAAGTATTTTCGTACGCAGATGCTCGAAATAGCAGCTAAAAAAAGTGATGTGGTCATGTCATCTCTCATTTTTGAAAAGGTCCTTGACCTTAAAATGGCGATGCACCCAAAATCGGTAGGTTCTTTTGCCAGTAACATAAGGGACTTTGATGCCATCCGTTCATTTTTGACAAACTCTACGATGGCACTTTTGATCGATCTGCCTTTTGCTGTGATCTTCCTCCTTGTTATCTATTATATCGGTGGAGCCATAGTACTTATACCTATAGTGATGATGTTGCTTATCCTTCTTTATGCTTGGGTGATCAAAGAACCACTTAAAGAGAGTATAGAGAGTACACATGAAGCTTCTGCGAAAAAAAATGGTATTTTGATCGAAACACTACATAATATAGAGACGATCAAAACACAGGGAATGACAGGGCATACCCAATGGAATTGGGAAGAGAGTGTTGGAGAGATAGCACAAAAGAGTCTTCGGTCACGTATGTTATCCGCATCTGTACCAACGATCACAGGTTTTTTAGTACAGTTAAACACAGTTTTGATCGTCATCTATGGGGTTTATTTGATTAAAGAACTTGAATTGACCATGGGTGGTTTGATAGGTGTTGTGATCTTGGCTTCACGTACAGTGGCGCCTATGGGTCAAGTAGCAGCACTTTTAACAAATTATTCTGATGCTAAGTCTGCCTATGACGTGATCAATACCATTACCTCACAACCAATGGAAAGACTGTCTGATCAGCATTTTATAGAGAGAGAAGGATTTCAAGGAAAGATCGAATTTAAAAATGTCACGTTTTCTTATCCTGAAACAGAAGTACCTGCACTTAAAGATGTCTCTTTTGTTATAAATCCTGGCGAACATGTAGGTATCATAGGACGTATAGGATCAGGAAAAAGTACTATAGAAAAACTGATTCTTAAACTTTATGAGCCAGATGAAGGATCTATCCTTATAGATGATGTAGATATAGTACAGATAGATCCTGCAAGACTGCGCAAATACATAGGATATGTGAGTCAGGATGTCACACTTTTTAGAGGTACAATAAAAGAAAATATCTTAAATCGTGCACCACGCATCAGTGATGAAAAACTGCTTGAGATCGCACATATAAGTGGGGTAGATGAATTTGTAAGAAGACACCCTTCAGGATACAATATGCCTATAGGAGAACGAGGACAGGGACTCTCTGGAGGTCAGAGACAAAGTGTAGGGATAGCACGGGCACTGATATCGAACGCACCGCTAATGTTACTTGATGAACCTACAAATGCATTGGACCAATTAAGTGAGGCGCAACTCATGTTACAGTTTGAGAAGACTTTTAAAGAAAGAACACTCATACTAGTGACACAAAAAATGTCTTTACTTGCTCTTACAGAACGTGTAATAGTCATGCATGAGGGTGGTGTCCACTTGGATGGAAAACGTGAAGAAGTGATAAACGCATTGAAAGGAAAGTCAGATGAAGCCTAAACTTTCAGCAGAAGATCATGAATTTGTAAACAGTCTAAGTTCTGCTGTGGCAGAACATACACCTAGAAGAATGCGTTGGGTACTGTACTTTTGGGTATTTACGATCATACTTTTTATCATATGGGCATCGTTTACTCAGATAGATGAGATCACTAGAGGTGAAGGTGAAGTTGTTCCAAGTGGTGAAAACCAGATGGTACAGAATCTTGAAGGTGGTATTGTTAAAAATATCTATGTGAAAATAGGTGATACCGTTGAAAAAGGGCAAAAACTTTTAAAGATAGATAATCTAAAATTTGAAGCCCAAAGAGGTGCTACAAATATCAAAGAGTTGGAGCTAAAAGCAAAAATGATCAGACTTGAGGCTGAATCTGAAGGCAAACAATTTGAAGTAGCGTATGAGTTGGAAAAAGATATTCCTGTTTTCGTACATAATGAGCGTAGTCTTTACTTGAGTAGACAGAGACAGATCAATGCTAAAATTGACGGTTTGGATGATAAACGCAAACAAAAAGAGCAGGAATTAACTGAAATTGAAGAAAAGATCATTCATTTGGAGCGTATGGTGGTGCTCATAGATGAAGAGGTAAAGATGATGGAACCTATGGTTGAACAGGGGGTGAAATCTAAAGTTGCATTCATGAAGCTTCAAAGAGAGCAAAGCGGGGTAAGAGAAGAGTTAAGCAGCGCGAAAAATGCTATTCCCCGTATCAGAGCGGGTATCAGTGAGATCG
>CBFHPE010000066.1:0-10375 GCA_965657515.1 Sulfurovum sp. | reverse complement strand
TATTCAGATGAGCAGGAAGAAGGTGGACTTGAAAGTGCTGGAGGTATAGTCAAGGCTTTGCCTCTTTTTGGAGAAGAAACATTTTTAGTGGTCAATGGAGATGTTTTTACTGACTATGACTTTCAGTACCACAGGAAACTAGCAGATGGTGTTTTAGCCCATCTCATTCTTGTACCTAACCCTGAGCATAACCCTGAGGGAGATTTTGCCCTAGATGGACAAAGAGTGGTAGACAACAAGCAGTACACTTTTTCTGGCATAGCTTACTATTCTCCAAAACTCTTTGAAGGGGTGCCTTATGGCAAGTCTGCACTGGCACCACTACTTAGAGATGCTATGAAAGAAGGAAAGGTGACAGGTGAACTCTATGAGGGAGAATGGCTCGATATAGGGACACCTGAAAGGCTTGAACTTTTAAACGCACAATTGCTGAACAGTTATTAATAAAAAGACTAAAAAACGAAAAAGATAATATAAGATTGGGAATATTCTTTCTACTAAAATAGGAGTAACCCATGACAATATCTGACATAAAATTTGATATGGATATCAATAATGTGAGTGAAAAAGATATTTCAGAGATCATAGAAATATGTAATAAAACTGGATTTAGCCTTGAAACTATAGATGATGAACTTCAAAAAAGAGGGTATAAAAGGATCTTTACAGTCGATTATGATGATAATGATGAGTGGTCATGAAAAATTGAGTTAAAGAATGGAGACTAGCTCCCCATTCTTTTATCTCGTATGCTCATCTGTTTACTGTCCGGATCTACATAGACATCAAAAATATCTATCTCATCTATGAGATTAGAGAGTTTTTTATACCCAAAGTTGATTGGTGAAAATGAAGTATTGTTGTTGATGTATTGTCCGATGTTAGCAAGGTTTGCCCAGCCATCTTCATCCATTGTTTGATCTACAGCATTACGCAGTACATTTACCAGCCAAGTATCTGCACGCATCTGCTTTCCATCTTTACGCGTTGGTGCATGAAGAATCTCCTCACTGCTTTTGCCGATGTTGTTCATCATAAGCTTCTCAGTAAAGATAAACTGTGAACATGCAGCCATAAATGGCTTAGGCGTCTTTTTCTCACCAAAACCATAGACTTTTATACCTTCTGCCTGTACACGCATTACTACAGGTGTAAAGTCAGAGTCTGAAGTTGCAAATGCAAAAGCATCTATGTCTTTTGTATGTAGAAGGTCTATGGCATCAATGGTCATAAGAATGTCTGTGGCATTTTTATTTTTCGAGTAGTCAAACTGCTGTATGGGTTTGATAGCAAACTCAAGAAGTTTCTCTTCCCAATTTTTGAGATTATCTTTTGTCCAGTTACCATAAGCTTGACGTATATTAACGATACCATACTTACTGAGCTCGTTGATGATACCTTCGATGGAGCGGTGGGAGATGTTGTCACAGTCGATGAATAGTGCTATCTGGTTTTCTTTATTACTCATTATGATTTCTTTTTTGACATAGTATACCATAGAGTTGGATGTGTTATACTATTGAGTATTTTAATCAAAGGAGTCATAGTGGGGTATGAAAACAGTTTGGAGACACTGGTTGATAGCATGATCGTTTCAGGTGTTTTAAGAAGTGATACAATCATAGAAGCTTTTACTGTAATTGATAGAAAATATTTTGTACCAAAGTTAGATGAAGAGCTTAGTTATATAGATGTTCCACTCTCCATAGGAAATGAGCAGACTATCTCTCAGCCTTCCACTGTTGCCTTTATGTTGGAACATCTTGGTGTACAAAAAGGAGACAAAGTACTTGATATTGGATCAGGATCAGGATGGACAACGGCTTTACTTTGTCAGATCGTTGGAGAGGAAGGTAGTGTCACTGGACTTGAAAGAGTAAACACTTTGGTAGAGCAGGGAAAAAATAATCTCTCAAACTTAGATCTTCCAGGTCAATGTTCCATCTATAAAGCGGGAGATCATCTTGGCATTCCAGATCAAAAGTTCGATCGTATACTTGTCTCTGCAAGTGCAGATGAGATCCCTAAAGAACTTTTTTTACAGTTAAATGTCGGAGGCACGATGGTCATACCCATTAGAGAGTCGATATATAAGTTTATCAAAGTGTCAGAATCAGAAGTTTCACAAGAGGAGTTTTATGGCTTTAGGTTTGTACCTTTGATATATAAATAGCAGTTTAGGGTTATGATGAAATTATTTTCTCCATGATATAGTCATCCATAAAGAACCCATCTCCAATGTCTGTTTTAACTTCGTCTATGGTGTTAAATCCACGATGCTCGTACCAAGATCTCGTATCAGAGTTAAATCTGTTTACTGTAAGCCACATTGATCTCAAATCTTCAGCAATACATATATTTTCAAGATACTCCAACAGTGATCCCCCGACACCTTTACCTCATAGTGAATCTTTGATGTAAATTTTACTAAGCATCATTTTATTAGTGCTCTTGTCAGAAATAATACCCGCATAACCAACCCATTCATTTTCAACTTTTGCAAGATAGTACTTTGAACCACTACTGATCTGAGATTTGATCGTATCATAGCTTTGAAAGTTTGTCAGCATATACTCAACCTGTCCTTCACCTATGATAGGTGTGAAATGCTGTGTCCAGATCTCTCTTGCAAGCTTTGCCACACGTTCTATATCTTCATTAGTTGATACTGCTACAATTTCTACAGACAATCTTCCCTCCTAGTTATATATATGAAAGAAAAAGTATATCATAAAGGTATTGATGATGGTTGAGGTATGTAGCAAGTTATCTGTATATGCTATAATCTTTTTTATGAATATAGAAGAAAACTTAGACAGAGCAAAGCAATTACTGGAAGAGGCGGATGCCATTTTTATCACTGCGGGAGCAGGGATGGGTGTGGACTCAGGATTACCGGATTTTAGAGGAGTTGAAGGGTTTTGGAATGCCTATCCAAAGGCCAAAGAATTAGGACTTCGTTTTGAAGAGATGGCCAATCCTGAGTGGTTTGAATCTGACCCACAGTTGGCTTGGGCTTTTTATGGTCACAGATTACATCTTTACCGTGATACCGTGCCTCATGAAGGATTTAGGAAGCTTTTAGAATTATCTAATACTAAAAAATATGGAGCATTTATTTTTACTTCAAATGTAGATGGACAGTTCCAAAAATCAGGTTTTTTAGAAAAAGAAATAATGGAGTGTCACGGCTCCATACATCATCTCCAATGTATCGATAATTGTCATGGGCGTCTATGGACTGCAGATGATACTTTTATAGAAATAGAAGAGGGATTTAAAGCTAAAGAGCCATTACCATCTTGTCCCTATTGCGGAGCAATGGCTAGACCAAACATTTTGATGTTTGGAGATTATAACTGGGACTATGCACGTACAGATGGACAAAGAGAAAGACTGGGTCAATGGATAAATAGACTAGAGTTGGAAAATGCAAGGTTGGCCATAGTAGAGATGGGAGCTGGTACAGCTGTACCAACAGTAAGAAATACCTCTGAACAGATAGCTCTGAGATTCGATGTACCACTCATACGCATTAACCCCAGAGAGAGTTTTGGTGCACAAATAGAATTGCCTATGGGAGCAGTTGAAGCTTTGGAACAGATCATATAATGCGATGCTATGCTTGTTCAAAACTAAGTTTACCTATTATTTGTAAGAGCTGTAAAGAGCAACTCTTTGCTGCAACTATCAGCACAAGGACCATTGGTACGCTGGATGTGATAAGTTTTTATAAGTATTCAGCCTTGGAGTCACTGCTTCATAGTAAACATAAACCTGAAGGTTACCGTATTTATAAAGCATTGGCCAAAATGACAATGAAACCATTTATTGAGGAGTTTGTAGAGTCTGATGATAGAGATGTCTACATCATAGGTATAGATGAATATGTGAAGAGTGGGTATGCACATGTCGCTTTACTAAGTAGAGCGATGAAAACAAAAAGCTCTTTTCCACTACATAGCAGTCTTATGGCAAGAAATAGGGTGAATTACTCTGGTAGGAGTTTGCAGTTTAGGTTGGAGAATCCAAGAGATTTTGTCTATAGTGGAAAGTCAGGTATCGATGTGATACTTGTTGATGATATCATAACTACCGGTATTACACTTCAAGAGGCACAGAAAGTATTGATGCAAAATGGTGTAAATGTATTGTTTGCGTTGACTTTGGCAGATGTAGAAGAATGACAGTGTATGAAAAGATCGATCACTATCTTTACATACACATGTTTACCCTGTCCTAATAGAAAATTGGACTTACCCCGCATGAGTGCCAATACGATTTATTGATATATATCAAGTAATTATAGTTTCCTAGTGTTAAGTGAATGTGAATTTTTATACTTTTTTTGGATAAATATTGAAATTTTTTAAATTAAATACTAAATTTACATCTTGAGTATCGCTATTAAGCACTTATGTTAGAGTAGGTTATAATACATCATAGGAGCTTGGCATGAATACATCTATTTATGATATTTCATTTTTAAACCTTTTATGGGTGTTTATCCCCGTTGCCATAGTTATCGTAATTTATATGCGTTGGACCCAAGATAAAACAACGCTTTTTTATGCACTTTTTCGAATGATCATACAACTTATATTGATAGGATATGTATTAACCTATCTTTTTACTGCTGATTCTCCTTATCTTATCGTCTTAGTACTAAGTGTCATGCTGACCGCTGCCAGTATCATTGCCTTGCGTCCAGTACAAAAACGATACAAGTCTCTCTATCTTCATGCTTTTATCTCTATTTTCGTTGGTGGCTTGTTTACGCTAGTGATGGTGGTGATTGGTGTACTAGACCTAAACCCCTGGTATGAACCTAGATTTCTCATACCTATAGCAGGAATGATATTTGCTAACTCTATGAATGCTGTGAGTATCTCTGCAGAGAGGTTTGAAAGTGAAACCCAAAGAGGGTGTGGCTACATAGATGCCCGAGCCACATCCTATAAAGCAGCACTCATACCCATCATCAACGCACTTTTTGCAGTAGGACTGGTTTCACTGCCGGGTATGATGACAGGACAGATACTTTCAGGGGTTGATCCACTTATAGCTGTGCGCTACCAGATGATGGTCATGCTGATGGTATTAGGCTCTGCAGGTATATCAGTAGCGATCTATATGTTGCTCTTGAAGAAAGAATTTCGTTAGATAATAAAATCTATGTTTTCATTATAAAACCTCCTATATAGAACATTTTATAAGGTTTTCTATTGAAGGGGATCATTTTATGGTTCGCAAACGTTGCTACAGCGAATAACCTTATAAAATATGTTAGATTATAAGGTTTTGAGTACCCCCCCTAAAACTATGTATAAACTATCTAGTTCTACAAATAATTATAAGTAAGCATTAGTTCCTTTTATATTTTAATAACAATTATCATTTTTATTATTTATTAAGGAATAATGCGTTACATTTCGATTTAGATAATAATTATCAATAATATTAACAAGGAAAAACAATGACAAGAACGTTAACAACATTAAGCTTAATCGCTTTTTTAACAACAAGTGCAACAGCAGCAACACTTGAAGAGAGAGTAGCAGCTCTTGAGGAGACAAATAAAACTTTAACAGAAGAAGTACTTGCAACTCAAACTGGTGGATTTACATTGGTAGACACTGAAAAGACATTTGCTGGTATGGGTCCGGCAGCATCAAAAGTCTATTTTTCAGAAAGTCCACTTTCTATTGGTGGATATGGAGAGGCATTTTATGCAAACCCGGATAATGGTGACGATTTTGCTGATATATACAGATTTATTACATACTTTGGGTATAAATTTAACGACTGGGTTATTTTGAATGCTGAAATTGAATTTGAACACGGAGCAAATTCAGATAAAGGTGGATCTGTTGTTGTTGAGTTTTTATACTTGGACTTTTTGCTTTCAAATGAGTTTAACTTGAAAGTTGGACATGTACTTACCCCAATGGGACTAATTAATCAAAGACATGAACCAACACTGTTTAATACCGTACAAAGACCAGAGATTGAAAGACAGCTTATCCCCTCAACATGGCACGAAAATGGTGTACTTGCATATGGTAAATTTGAAGACTTAGGTATTGAATACACAGCAGGTATGATCAATGCATTAAATATCAATAATTCTAAAACAAAAACACCAACAAATGGTTGGATCAGATCCGGAAGAATAGGTTCTTCAAAAAATGGATCATTCTCACCAGCATTCGTTGGTCGTGTTGACTATACTGGTATTAATGGGTTAGTAACAGGAATATCTGCATATTATGGTGATGGATCAAACCTTAAAAACCCTGAACCGGGTGAAGATGTCAGCGGATTAACAACAACAATGTTTGACTTTCACGCAAGATATGAAAATGGACCTTTCCAGGCATATGGTCTTTATACGCAAACAAAACTTGATGGTGCAGAAAAATTAAGCCTTACTGCGGTTGAACAGGCAAGTGGATATTATGTCAATGCATCTTATGATCTTGGTGGAGTGATAGGCATTGACTACAAAATGCCAATATTTGCACAGTATGAGAATTGGAACCCTGTAGAGAAAACTGTAGATGGTCTAAATGAGTCTGATTTTGAAACAGAAACAATTACACTAGGTATGAACTTTTACCCAGCAGATCAAGTGGTATTAAAACTTGACTATGAAATGGATGAAGTTGGTGGTCAAGACACTAACACAGTTTCGTTTGGTCTTGGGTTTATATTTTAAGATAGGATAACATTTTATGTACAAAATTTTTATATTTTTGCTTTTGGGAACATTCTTTCCCCAAAGTAGTATTGCCAAAACCAATGCATCCATAGAGAGCGTAATCAAATCATCATTCTCGAATGTGACATCGATTAATCCACAGCAACTGGTACTAAATAAAGTACAATATGAAAATATTAAGAATAGAGCAAAGACAGCTATACGTACCAAAGTATATCGCTATTATGATATTAAAAGTGGATCTAAAATTGTAGGCTATGGTGTTCTTGTTACGAGAAAAGTACGTACAAAAAAAGCTACTGTCTTATATGCTTTTGATCACACAGGGAAATTGAAATTTTCTGAAATCATGGCTTTTAGTGAACCACCAGAATATATTCCAAGCAAACATTGGATGAGTCAATTTGATAATCAGTCATCATCAGCAGACTTGACTGTTGGGAAAGATATACCAACAATAAGTGGCTCAACATTATCTGCAAGATCTATCTCAGATGGTGCAAGAATAGCAAGAGCAATTTATGAAATCGTATTGAGAAATTAAGTAGATGAAATTTTTAGTTACAAAAGACTTAGCACACACAAAATTATTGGCATATCTTATGGGGTCAGTAGTGATTGCTATACTCTTGTATGTGATTCTTGATGTTGTGATGCATTCATATGTTATCGGGGCTGATGTTGTAAGTATAAAAAGTACACTATATGGAAATGCTGAATCTTTTGAAGAGCCTATTCTGATAGATTCTCTTTTGCTTCAGGTTCATATAGATCTTTTTATGACACTTTTTGCTTTATTGATACTTTCATCTATCTATATACGCTTGTATTCCGACACTCCATCCGTGAAAACAATGGTTCACTCAATGTTTTTATTAGGAATCATTTCTCCTATCTTTTTACTAATAGCATATTTTTGGGTTGAGCTGTTTGTGTATTTATGGCTAGTGACTTTTTATCTATGGCACATTATGGCTTTTATAATATCTCTTATGGTACTTAAAAGATTGGGCTTTAAATGAAAAATTTATCACTATACAACATACCCATCGCTTATATGATTATTTATGTTATTATGATTTTAGTTACAGGAATATGGCTTTTTCTTTTATCTCAAGGGTTAAATAGTAGTGATGGATTTATAGATACCATAACGAGTATAATTAATGCTCCTGAGCCTAAAAGCGTACATAGTTTGGTAGAAGTTGCAACACCTCATATGTTTGCTATAGTCGCAATTGTGTTTGTTGTATCTCACTTTATGTTATTTAGTACTAAAATATCACAAAAAACTTCACTTGCAGTTTTTATATTACTATTTTTCTTTGCACTATTTAATGTGATTTCTTATGGTGCTATAACTTTTGGGCTGGTTGTATCAGGATGGATAAAACTTTTTTCTATGATCGTGTTTTCTTTACTGTTTTTACTCATGCTTTTCATGGTAGCTGTATCATTATAATCTATGTACTCATATTTTAGTAATTGATCTAAATTTCCATAAATGATGTTACTTTGAGAATCTACAATTATAAAACCTATATCATTCATTTTTTTTAAAAATGAAATAGCTTTCTCCTTTGGCATGACAGATATAGCTGTAGCGTATGCATCAATTTTTGAATTGTCGGCAGTGGTAAATAATGAAACGGAAACAAAATCTCTACCTTGTAGGGCTGTTTTAGGGTTAATCAGATGATGTTCTTCAGGTGTTGTTGCATATCTTCTGTATATACCACTTGTTGAGATGGATAAGTAGTTATTTCTACTTGTAACTTTTGCAAATGTTTGAGTGGAATAAGGTGACTGTAAATATATATCACAAGTATTTAAGCACTGAATATCTCCACTAAGTGCAATTATCCCTTTTGAAATATTTTGCTCTTTTAAATAGCTTGCTACTTTGTCAACAGCATAGCCTTTGCCTATTCCCCCAAGATCTATTACAATATTTTCATCACTACTTATAGTTTGTTTTTCTATATATATTCCATTTATATTCATATGGGCTTGAGTGAGTTCTTCCTTTGATGGAGAGTATGTTTTCTCCTCTCCAAAATGATATAACTCTTTTGATATAGAACCTATAGTAATGTCAAAAAAGCCATCAGTTTCAAGATAATATGACTTTGATAATTTTATTGACTCAGCTAAAAAATTATCGTATGCAACTGTATGTTTTTTATTGAGTTTAAACAAAGTTGCATCTGGATCATAGGTTGATAAAGAATCTTCAATATTTTGTATTAAATCAAAAGAAGATGAAATTTGATTATTATTTTCTTGAGGTAAAGAAATGGATGCATAAGTTCCCATTAGAGACCTTGTTCTCTTAATTAATTGATCTTTCTTACTTGTGTCTTTATGAGTCTGTTTATCATGATTGAGAAAAGTATCAAATGCATATCCATTAATTGGTATTTTTAGAGCAATTAGTATAATCAAGGTATACTGCTTCATAATATTTAATCCCCTAATTAATTTCTATTTTAAATAGGTTCTCAACAAAGAAGTTATATTCTCAATTTCTTTTTCTCTTTGCTCTTCACTTACATGGTTCCCTAAATGCTCTTTTATGTGACCTTCTAAAACCTCATTCATAAGTGACTGAATAGCACCTCTGGAAGCACTTATTTGCTGTAGTATTTTATAGCATTCGTTTTCTTCTTCCAATGCTTTTTCAATACTGCTAAGCTGCCCTTTTAATTTTTTGATTCGTAAAATAATTTTGTCTTTATCAGCAGTTAAGTGGGCCATAGCTCATCCTTTTAATTTATTTATTAACTATACTGGGGTATAGTATCAAAAAAACTATTAATTGGGCTTGAAATGAATACCTTAGAAACACTAAAAGAAAATTCACATTCACATAATTTTAATACTGCTAATCCAATAGCAAAAAAGAACACGCTTTATGCAACACTACTTACATTTGTAACAATGTTGATTGAAATCATTGGAGGGCTTTACTATAACTCAATGGCACTATTAGCAGATGGATGGCATATGAGTTCTCACGTATTAGCATTAGGTATGGCATTTATGGCATATGTGATGTCGAGTAAATATGCAAATGATTTTAGATTTAATTTTGGAACTTATAAAATAGAAGTACTTGGTGGTTATACAAGCGCTATATTATTGCTAGTTGTTGCATTTTTTATGGTATACCATTCAATTGAACGGTTATTCAACCCAGCTGACATAGCATACAAACAGGCAATAGCAATAGCTGTCTTAGGGTTGGTAATTAACCTTATTTGTGCATGGCTCTTGAAGGGTGATCATCACCATGGACATGACCATCATCATGGTCACAATCATGATCATCATCATGACATGAATTTAAAAGCAGCATATATACATGTTCTTGCTGATGCTCTTACTTCTATTTTGGCTATTGTTGCATTGACAGGTGCTATGCTTTGGAATGCTAATTGGCTTGATCCAATAATGGGTATAGTCGGATCAATTTTAGTATTTATTTGGGCCTTAGGACTTATTAAACAATCTGGAAAAATTCTTTTAGATGCTGAGAGGGATGAACCTATAGTAGAAGATGTCATTGAGTCAATCAATAAGTTAGAAGAAAATCTTCAAATTCATGATCTACATATATGGAAAGTTGGAAAAGGAAAATATTCTTGTATCCTC
>CBFHPE010000065.1:0-10650 GCA_965657515.1 Sulfurovum sp. | reverse complement strand
ATGGAGATTGACCCTACTCAATTAGAACAATTTTCAAAAGATAACTGGGTTGATATTTATAAAACACCAGGTAGTTTCAAATAGGAATTAGACGTACAAACTATACCCTACTTCCACCATATTAATTTTCCAATATGCCCTTACCAAAAATTCTAAAAAGTTGTATACTATAAGTATCTAAGTTAAAGGATAAAAGATGAAAAAAACAGACTTGTTTAAAGATAGAAGAAACTTTTTCTCTAAATTACTTATAACAGGTACAGGGAGTTTAGCATTCTTATCTCTTTCAGGGTGTAATAGTTCAGATAGTAAAGATACTACTACAAACACTACAAGTGCCGTTGCAGGGACAGCTGGGACTACGGATAGTACAAATACCCCAGACACATCAAGTGCAGCAGCTACAGGACAACTCACGGACGAACAAAAAGATGAGCTGTTCTTTATCTACCAGGAAGAAAAACTTGCAAGAGATGTATACATCACACTGGGTAATCTTCACGTAGATGCAAAATCAAACACATTTGCCAGTATTCAAAAATCGGAACAAAGACACATTGATGCAGCACAGATCTTATGTGAAAGGTACGGTATAGATATAAGTGGGGTAAATGAAAGCCAAGTCGGTAATTTTGTACTACCTGTACTTCAACAGTATTATGATGACCTGGTCGCTCAAGGTTCGATCTCTTTACTCGAAGCATATAAAGTAGGTGCATTCATAGAAGAGCTTGATATAGATGATCTTACACATGCCATTGAAGACCTAGGTATGCCAGCAGATGTGATAAGCACATATACAAATTTACGAGAAGGTAGTTATAACCACCTTGAAGCTTATGAAACGGCTATAGAGAACTATTAGACCTAGTACCTATCATGTTACACCAAACTCAGTTACTAAATATAAAGTACTGAGTTTAAATGAGGTATCTCAGAGTGATATGATACATTTATAAATTCTAGACGGATCACCATTGAAACAACTATCATACACTATTAATTTTCTTGCAAGTATCACTGTAGTCATTATCGCTATCCTAAATCTGGATACCTTGACACTAGCTGCCATTAGCCTTTTGATCTGGGCAATTTCCCCTTATCTGTTTACTATATTTATGACAAAACGTAGTAATAAGGATATTGTCGTTAATATAGTCTTTGGAGTATCATTATTCTTAGTAGTTGGAGGTCTATACCTTCTTGTAGATGCTATGTATATACATACTGATCCACAGGGAGGATTGGCTTTTATAGTAGTGCCGATGTATCAATGGATGATACTTCTTATTATAATGCTGCCTCTATATCTCATCAATAAAAAAGGAAAAAGGAAAAACAATGAGTAAAATATCAAAAATACAATCTGCTTTCATCGGTACGGTCATGTCTATCTCTTTTATGATGACAGGTATGATTACAACAGCATCCGCACAGATGAAAGATGTAGCCCAATCAGATCAACTACCGACTAAAAATGAAATGATAGTGGCTTACTATGGACGTCCGGGGGTAAAATCACTTGGTGTGCTGGGTCAACACAGCCTTGAAGCTATCATCCCGATGATACAGAAAAAGGCTGATGAATATAAAAAAGCCAGTGGTAATGATAATGTAGTACCAGGCTTTGACATTATATTTGATTTAGCTGCTGCAGACCCGGGACGTGATGGAGATTATATCATTCCATTATCAAGTAAAAAACTTATGCCATACATTGAAGCTGCACAAAAACATGGATTTGCTGTTTTCATAGATCTTCAGTTAGGAGAGAAAACACCTGTTCAAGCTGTACAACCTGTCCTCAAATATCTTAAATACAAAAATGTACATTTGGCCATAGACCCTGAGTTTGAGGTCTCAAACCTAGATGTACGTCCGGGAAAAAAGATCGGTCATATTACCGGGCATATGCTAAACCAAGTACAAGAATCTATGAATAACTATATGCATAAACATGGCATAAAAGAGAAAAAGATGCTTATCGTACATATGTTTAGACATACTATGCTAAGCAATAAACAAGACCTCAAAACTTATGACAATATCAAACTTATATTTAATCTTGATGGTCATGGATCTCCAAGATTAAAAACGAATATATACAATGCTATCTATACCCATAGAATTGCACATGAAGTAGCAGGAGGATTTAAACTCTTTTTTGATGAAGACAAGCCTCGTCTTATGACCCCTAAAGAAGTTTTAGGTTTAACACCTGTAAGTGGTGGGCAGATCAAAGAGATGCCTAAGTTTATTAACTACCAGTAGTATGGAATTACAAATATAAATAGTATTTAATAATACTGTTTTATTTTAAGTATTTATAAGTTATTATCGATTTTGTACGGCTTTTTATAGCTCAATAGACTGTCATCGTTGGCAGATGAAAAAATAAAGGAAAATTATGAAACTTACAAATCTAAAAAAGTTCGGTGTTGTATGTGTAGCGATACTAATGACAACTTCGCTACATGCTTACAATAAAGATAATGCAAAACATGCATGTATCAATAAAGTAACCGAATATGGTTCTGGTATATATCACGGTGCTTCAAATATACATATATCCGATAAGGGACACCACTCTTATGCAGTATCAGGGAATGTTCGTTCACAACGAGATAAACAAACACATCATTTTTCTTGTGATATCCGCCATAAAGAACTGGTGAACTATCATGTAAGCCAGGGTAAGAGTTCACACAAAGATTCTGCTGCAGCTATAGGTGTAGGTATCCTTGCCCTTGCTGTCATGGCCGCTGCCAGTAAGAATCAAAAACATGATCATTATAAAGATCATGATACTGGAGGAAGTGCTTTTAATGATATGCATTACCTCAAAAAACAGTGTAAACAAAATATTCGTCATCATATCAGTGTTGACCGTAGACCCGTCAGAAAAGTCAAATTTAATGAAGCACATCTAAATAACCGTAAACTTAAAGGAACAGGATATGTTATCTTTAAAAATGGGAAAGAGCGTGACTTAACATATAGTTGTAATTTTGATAGAAGAGGACATATCTACGACGGTTATTATCACTTTAGAAGAAGATAGTTTAAATATAAAGGAGAAATAATATATGAAAAGATCAATTTTGACGCTTGCCACAGTTGGAGTATTAGCTACTATACTTTCAGGATGTGCTGAGGACAACTACAATGCTGGATATACCAGTTATGATAACAGAAATAATTATAACAAAAAGATGGACTATGTGGCTAAAGAGGCTGCTTATGAAGCATCAACTAAGCTTTCAGCACAAGATATTGAAAATATAAACAATTTAAAATAAGGAAAGTAATGAACTATACTAAAATATTTCTCACAAATGTAACGATCACTATAGGTCTTTTACTGACAGCTTGTAGCTCTTCAGGGCCTTCTCTTGAAAATGCATATATCTATAACGGCATCAATTTTGGTTCTGACCGTGATGAAAGTTTTAAACAGGGGGTCAGAGACGCCTGTAAGACAGCAGATGGAGACTATACAAAAGACCACACTCTCTTTAAAACCAATGAGAGTTATAGAATCGGCTGGGAAGATGGCAGATTACAGTGTAAAGGGAAATAGAGAAGGATGAACTTCAAAATTAAAAACATTGCATTTGCAATATGTCTAAGCTTTGGTACATTACATGCAACAGTCGCTGACTATCAGGAAATGTACCAACAAGAACAAAAAGAGTTCAATCAGCAAATGAGTGAAGAGATCAAAAAATCTGTCAGCACCTCTTCAAAAAAAGTACAAGAACTTTACCGGGCGATCAACTATCAGCCTATATGGGTAGATAAAGATTACTTAACCCAATATGCCGAGTTATTGGTACATGAGTTAAAAGCAGATTTTAAAAAAGGATTACATAAAGAGCTTGTTGAGACATATAAAGAACTGATCCCAAATGAGGAGAAGATCTTCACTTCAGACTCTTTGGAAAACAAAGTAACAGTTGAGCTGGGTCTCATGAAGCTTTATGTCAAGCATATCGGTGAGATTTTAAAAGAGAGAAAGAGTAAACATACTGCACTCTCTTTGTTACAACATGCACTTCAAGAGAAGTCTTTGATCCATGCACTCAATGCTATATCTCAAGAGCGTATCAATTATCGTACTCCTGTACTCGATAAAAACATGACGATCATAAAAGAGAGTGAAGCTATGGATAGGGAGAGCTTTACATTGCTTAAAAGCTCTGATAGCAAAGAGAGACTTAACGCGATGTATCAACTCACTCACTTTAAGCCTGTATGGATCACTGAAGCAGGATTCTCTTCATATACAAAAACACTTTTTGCACAGATACACAATGATATCTCGTTTGATCGGAACTCCAGTGCCTATAAAAGCTTTCAAGAACTTCAAGGGCTTAAAGTACCTCAAGATAAAAGAGAGATCGTTTCATATGAATTTAAGATCGCAAAACTCTATCAGGATTATATGAGCCACCTGCTCTATGGAAGTATCGACTGGAAATCATTTCAATCAAAACTAAGACATAAAAGAAATGCTGACTGGGTGGTACACAATGTACTCTCAACACCAGAGTCACTACTCATAGAAGCGATCAGTCACCAATCACTGGAGCATGCTTTTAAAGAAGCAACACCTAAGTTCCCACTTTACAGTAAGTTACTTTTGGCATTAGACAAATATCAGAAGATCGTACGTTCTGGAGGGTGGGAAGCATTGCCTGATTTTCAGAACTTAAAACCGGGTATGAGTGATGATATAGTCCCTGCATTAAGAAAAAGATTGACCAAAGAAGGTGACTATGTACCTTGTAATGATACAAATACCACAAATCGTTATGATGATTGTTTACTTGAAGCAGTCAAAAAATTTCAGGCCAGACATGGTTTGGAAGACAAAGGTTTTGTGGGGAACATGACACGTAAAGCACTCTCTGAAAGTGCCGAGAGTAAAGTTGCCCGTATAAAACTCAACCTTGACCGTATGAAATGGGTCAAACGAAGTCATGACCGCTATCAGATATGGGTAAACATCCCCGGGTATCAAATGTATGTGTTTGATGAGAGTAAATTGATAGAAACGATGAAGGTCATCGTAGGTAGAAAAGGTCATAACACACCAGTATTTTACAACAGAATCCGTAGTATCGTACTCAACCCATACTGGAGAATACCTGCAAGTATCATAAGACATGAGATGATCCCTAAACTCAAAAAGAACAGTAACTATACCAACAGTAAAAAAATAGAGATCCATACAGGCTACTCTGAACATTCTCCTATGGTAAATCCACATAATGTGAATTGGCATAAGTATGGACGTAAATTACCGCCTTACAGATTTATGCAGTCTCCAGGAAAACACAATGCATTAGGTAAGATCAAATATCTTTTCCCTAACAAATATGCTGTCTATATGCATGATACCAACCAACCACACCTGTTCAGCAAAGATGTAAGATCTTTAAGTCATGGTTGCATAAGACTGCATAAACCAGTTGAACTGCTTGAAACATTTTCCTATATGGATCCAAAGATCAACTTTAAAAAAGCACAAAAGACCTTAGACCATAACAGGAAAACTCCTATACGACTATCACACTCTATTCCCATTGATACGATATATCTTACAACATGGGTAAGTGAAAATGGTACTGTGGAGTTCAGAGATGATATTTACGGTTATGACAAAATGCAGTTAACTGCAAAAAAATGAAAAAGGATAGTAAATGAAAAAAATAATGAAAATTGTATTAGCCACTTCTTTACTTGTAACTTTAGTTCAGTCAAATGAAAAAAGGGAAGTTGTTGTCTCTAAATTTAAACACCAAGCAACAACTATCACACCTTTGAGTATTACAGAATTTGAGATCAAAGATAAAGATGGTAAAACAAAAGTCGTAAACCTTAAAGGTACGAAGTTTGTAGTTGTCTCCGTAAGTGAGCCAGGGAGTGAAGGAAAGTCGTACGCAGTAGATGAAGATGGTACTATCTGGTGGGTTGACAAGATCTCTTCAGGTGCCTATGGTGGCCATGAAACCCCAAATGGCATCTTCCCAATTATCCTTAAAAGACGTTACCACATGTCAGCAGCACATCCCTCACCCGATGGAAAAAATAACATGGACTTTGAAATGCTTTTCACAAACCAAGGTCATGCTCTTCACTTGGGTAACACAAGAGCACTATCACATGGCTGCATACATGTAGGAAGAAAAGATGTTGAAGCGATGTTCAAATGGGTAGACTTAAAGACAAAAGTTGTTATCATGAGAGGAAGTTACGGACAGTTCTTGAACCAAGAACTTGAGGCATTTAAAAAAGATATAAAGGCGTATGATAGATCACATTAAAAGTTAGGAGCTAAAATGAAGATCCAACAGACAAGAAACATTTTATTTGTGCCAGTATTGTTAACATTATCTCTTTATGCTAACAAACCAAGTTTTGATTGTTCTAAAGTAGAAAAAAACAGTTCAGAGGGAGTCATCTGTAGTTCAGATGCCCTGATGGATCTTGATAAAGAACTTTCTAAAGTATATAAACAAGCTTTAACAAAAGCTACTAAAGAAGATATGTTAGAAACATATCAGAGAGGCTGGATCAAAGGTCGTAATGACTGTTGGAAAGCCAAAGATGAAACAACATGTATGATAGAGAGCTATCAACTTCGTATCAATGAACTCAAAGATCAGTATCACCTTTCAGATACAGTAACCACTTCAACAAACAACTCAAGAAATTTTGATGAAACACTTAGCTTACAGGATATCACGTTTCATGTAGTTGCCACAAATCATGGTTCACTCAACCAGTTAACGATCACTCCTAGCGGCTTAGCGATCTCCAACAGGGTTTTAAAACAAGTGATAGACGGTACGGTCACAGATGCTGAAATTGCAGATATCAATGCAGATGGTTCACCTGAGATCTATGTGTATGTCAACTCTGCAGGAAGTGGTGCATACGGTTCTCTTGTTGCCTATAGTGCCAACAACAAAAAATCACTTTCAGAGATCCATCTATCACCATTAGAGGATGATAAAAATAATAGTATTGGATATATGGGACATGATGCGTTTACTATCATTGAAAATAATCTTGCAAGACGTTTCCCTGTTTATAATGAAGGTGATGCCAACTGCTGTCCAAAAGGTGGTATACGCCAATTAGTATATAAACTGGTCCCTGGTGAAGCTACATGGCAATTAAAATTAGTGAAGAGCACCCTCATAGAGTAAGAAAAGGAGATTATAATCATGTTTAAAAAAACTACTATCATCTTTTCATTACTGTTGGGAATACTTTTTCTATCAAATACAATAAATGCCACTGAAACAAGTCCAGTAAAACCTTACATGAACAGTATACAGACTGCAGACAAAGCGTACGTTCCTTTTAGTTCTATGAAGATTAAAACCCCTATAAGTAAACCTGCAACTATAGTTGCCTGTGAAAAATCTTATACTATCCCCACAGAAGAAACCAATATACCAAGTAGTGCATCTAGTTTTCAAATGAATGTTTACCGACATGCGATTCTAAATGGCAAGCTGAAATGTGAATACAAAAGCTATCCTCCAGGCGATGAGCAAGCCCAATATGCTACTAAATACCTAGCTACACCCGAAGGGACAACGTGTAGCGCCATTCCTGACTTCAAGTTTTCATGTGAAATAACGCATGCTGATACCTGCCCTACTACCTGTAAAAGAGAATAACTATATTTTTTGAATTAGTTTGGTGGTATGTGATATCTACTGTTAAACTATATAGTGTAACGTGATCAATAAGTATTTGGGAATTTAAATGATTGTATAGTGGTGGGTCCGCGGGGACTCGAACCCCGGACCACTCGGTTATGAGCCGAGTGCTCTAACCAGCTGAGCTACAGACCCTGATTAGATGTCATTAGTGAAAATCCTTCGTCTGGAGGATCACTTTTGAGTCAGAATTATAGCGACTGTAATCTTTAAAAGCAATGAGATTTTGTAAAATTCCAAAAATTACCGCAAATATAATAAATGAGGTCCCTCCATGACTAAACATTGGTAGAGGAAGCCCTACTACAGGGGCAAGTCCTATGATCATATAAATGTTGACCGTCATATAGACAAAGAGTAAAAATGCCAATCCTGAGGCAAATACTTTGATCAAATAATCACCTGCATGTTTGGCTGAAATATAAAGTAGATTCAAGATAAGAAGCACATATAGAACAATGACTGCCATCATGCCTTTAAAACCAAATCTTTCTCCTAAAAAAGCAAAGATAAAGTCTGTTGAAGAAACAGGCAAAAAGTCAAGCTGGGTTTGTGTCGCTTCTTCTTTCTTTTTACCTTCAAGTCCTCCAGAACCTATGGCGATAAGTGCCTGGTTTACCTGATAGCTTGGTTTTCCAACAAAATCAGAGATACGCTTTTTCTGATATGGTTTTAACTGTCCGTAAAGTAGTGGTGCAGAGAGTCCAAGGACAATAAAAATAATCGTCCATATCTTCCAGTTGATACCAACAACAAAGAGTATGCCGTAGCCTGTAATGAGCAGTACCAAAGCCGTGCCCAGATCCGGCTCTTTTGCGATGATCAAAAAAGGAATGACAATTGCAATGGAAAGTTTAATAAATGTCCATAACCCATACCCATTCTCTGGAGGAGGTTTTCTACTTATGAGAAATGCCAACATCATGATCACTGCTACTTTCATGAATTCTGAAGGTTGAATGGTGACACCAAGACCTGGGATCTCTATCCATCTTTGGGCACCAAGTATTGTTTTACCTACAAACTCTACAGCAATAAGCAGTCCAAGATTAGCAAGATAGAACAGAGGTACGAACCACCAAAGTATCCGTCTCCATGGTATGATCACAGAAACAAAAAATGCAATACCTCCTATGGTATAGTAGACCATCTGTTTAGTAAAGAGATGCGGGTTTATCTCTTTCACAAGATACGAAGATATAACCAAAAGTGGAATGATCTGGATCATAAGTGAGTATGAAAAATGTTTAAAGATACGTTTGTCATAATCAAACCATGAATCCATACAAAATCCTATTTTTTAGGTATTATATCAAAAAGGAATTTCATGCTTGATTTTTATCGCTTTGACCATTTAAAAAAGTACCCAGAACTGCTTCATGTCGTCACTACAAAGTCATCTGATCTTCCTTATAGTTTCAGTTTGGCACTGCATACAGGTGAGAAACATGAAAAGATCATAGCCAACAGAGAAAAACTTTCCAAACTGCTTCATACAAACCAAACACTTCACTATATCGTAGCAAACCAAACCCATAGCGACCACATAAAGATCATACAAAAACAGGAAAGCAAAGGCTGGAAGAGTTTGGAAGATGCCATTGAGGATTGTGATGCACTGATCACAGATGTGAAAGGTGTAGTACTTAGCATCCTTACTGCTGACTGTGTCCCTGTCCTTCTTTATGATCAAAAGAAAAACGTTGTGGCTGCTATACACGCAGGTTGGAAAGGTACCAAAGCAAACATTGTTTCAAAAACCGTACAGAAAATGATAGAGGTTTTTGACTCAAACCCAAAAGAGATCTTGGCTGGTATCGCACCTTCCATAGGCTCATGCTGCTATGAAGTAGGAGAAGATGTAGCCGGTCACTTTTTTACAACACCCAAGTCTTTCACAAAAGAAGGTGAAAAATATATGTTAAACCTACCCTACCTGAACCAGAAACAGCTTTTAGATGCAGGTATCGAGGAATCTAACATTGAGATGAGTAACACCTGTACCGCTTGCGATGTGGAACGCTTCTTCTCTTACCGAAAAGAGAAAGGATGCAGTGGAAGGTTTATGAGTATGATAGGATTAAAGGAAAAAAATGAAGATTAGAATTTATTACGAAGATACAGATGCTGGTGGTATTGTTTACCATACGAACTATATAAAATACTGTGAAAGAGCACGGTCAGAAATGTTCTTTCAAAGAGATATGCTGCCTTCCCAAAGTGATAGAAGTGGCTTTGTTGTACGTACTATCAATGCGCATTTTTTGGCTACCTCCAAACTTGGGGATCTTCTTAATGTCACCACAGAGATCTTGACAATGAAAAGATCTTCTTTGACCCTACTTCAAGAAGTCTGGAAAGATGATGTCAAAGTTTTTAGTATGGAAGTTATCTTAGTTTATGTAGATAAAGGTAAACCTACCCGTATCCCCCAAGTATTTTCTGAGGTATTTGCAACACTATAATTTATATAGTATACTATGCAAATACGAACGAAATTATCTTCTAAAAGAGGTATGTAATGTTTAATATTTCCATAAAAACCAATATCTTAGCGATTTTTCTCTCTTTAGTCGGGGTAGTTGCAGTATCACTCCTCTTTTTACAATACTATTTTGCTGAAAAACTTGCTGTAGAATCTACCCATAGAACATTTACTATGATCTCAAAGAACATTACAGATCATCTCCAAAAAAAACGTAAAAATATTAACAGTATTTTAAACACTATCAAGCAGCATGAAACATTACTTGAACCCATTACATTTGACCCTTTTCATCCTTCTCTTGAAGGATTAAAACAAGCCATGCAGATCTCACCTGACATTTATGCACTTTACTTTGCACAGGCAAATGGTGATTTTTATGAAGTCGTCAATATGAATAAAAATTCTGTGATTTTTGAAGCTTTT
>CBFHPE010000064.1:0-10665 GCA_965657515.1 Sulfurovum sp. | reverse complement strand
TGCGCCAGGTGCAGGTGTTACAAGGAAATCTGCATACTTGCCATCTGCTGATGCATGAAGATCAACAATACCTTCTTCTTTGTTGGTACTCGCAGAGATCATCGCAGCCCCTGCTCCATCTCCAAACAAGATACAGGTACCTCTATCTGTATAGTCTACAACAGATGAAAAAGTCTCAGCACCAACGATCAATACATTTTTTTTCATACCCGACTCAATAAATGCTTTTGCAATAGAAAGAAGATAAACAAACCCGCTACAAGCAGCCGAAATATCAAATGCCTGTACATCATGGATACCCAATTTATCAGAGATGATACATGCTGTTGAAGGCATAGTGAAATAATCAGGTGTAGCCGTAGCACAAATAACCAGATCGATATCTTCTTTGGCTATACCAGAACGTTCTATAGCCAACTGAGCTGCTTTTGCACCCATGTCACTTGTCACTTCACCTTCAGCTGCTATACGACGTTCTTTGATACCTGTACGTTTAAATATCCACTCATCTGTTGTATCTACCATCTTCTCAAGATCAGCATTGCTTAAAATTTTCTCGGGTGCATAAGCACCTATAGATCTAAATGCAGCATAAATTTGTGACATAGTTGTCCTTAACGAATAATATATAGTCTTTTATTTTACCATAAATTAGTAAGGTATATTCTAAAAAGAGGGGATTTGAGGGAACAAAATGTTATCTTGTTCCCATATACTATGAAGGTTTTGATTCACTTTCAGCAAGTAACTTTTCTATCGTTGCATTTACATCAGACTCTACATAAGAGATAGCCTGAAATACTGCATTTTTGATGGCTTTAGGGCTGGATGCACCATGAGAGATGATGGCACAACCATTTAATCCAAGCAATGGTGCTCCACCATACTCATCTTTATCTACCTGTTTTTTCATGTTTCCAAAAACTTTTTTCTTCATCATCAGTGCACCGATCTTTGCAGGCAGCGACTTTCTGATGTGCTGTTTCATAAGTTCAAATACTGTTGCAACAACACCCTCAGAGGTCTTAAGTAAAATATTACCGGTAAAGCCATCACAAACCACAACGTTTACGTTGCCGTTAAAGATATCTTTTCCTTCAACATTCCCTATAAATCCGTCAAGTGCTTTAAGCAGCGGAAAAGTTGCTTTAGTAAGTTCATTTCCTTTAGAATCTTCTGAACCATTTGCCAATAGTCCAACCCTTGGGTCTCTGATCTTCATGATCTTTGCTGCATAGGCTTCACCCATAGCACCAAACTGGAAAAGGTTTTCAGGTTTACAGTCAGTCACTGAACCTACATCAAGTACTAGAGTTTTACTCTTTGTGATGCTTGGCATCAAAGTAGCCAAGGCCGGTTTCTTGATACCTGGTATTCTTCCAATACGCAATGTCGCAGCAGTCATCGTTGCACCTGAGTGTCCTGCTGACATCACTGCATCTGCTTCACCATCACGCACAAGTTCTACAGCTTTAAAGATAGAAGAATCTTTACGCTTTAGTGCATCTGTTGCAGCATCACTCATATTGATCACGTCAGAAGCTTCAACAATTTGTACTTTATCTATGTAATATTGTGGGAGGTAAGAGAGTATCTCTTCTTGGTCACCTACTAAAATAGGGAGAAATTTTACTTCATCAAGTGCTTGGGTTACACCTTCTATAATGGGCTCAGGACCAAAGTCCCCACCCATTGCATCAATTGCGATTCTGATCATCGCGATTATGCTTTAGTTGTTTTGTACTCACCAGTAGTCATGTTCATATGGTGAGGCATTCTCCATGTTCCATCTGCATCTTTAACAGGCATTGGTAATGTCAATTTGTAATGTGTTCTTCTTTTTGCTGCTCTTGTGTGACTCACACGTCTTTTAGGTACTGCCATTGTATATCCTTCTTTTTAATATTTATTTAATATTCTATCTCAAAGTCTTCATCACTATTGTCACATTTGTCACAATAATGATACGCACCTTTGAGTGCATTAATTTCACTTTCAAGTATGTACGTAAGGTCAATTACGCCATCTAAAAACTCAATTATATCTAAATCATCTTTATCTTCACTCACCTGATCACTGAGTGATAGCTTTAAACTATTGTCCAATTTGTGAGTATAGGTGCTTCCACATCTATCACAATCCAGATCAATAGAACCATCTAACTTCGCTTCAAGTGATACACGATGATAACCGCTTTTTTGAAGAGTTCCATCTAAAGAAACACCTTCAACTTCAAGTTCAAAAGGTTTAGTTGTTGAACCAATTTTATCAAATACAATCTGCATAAGGATTCTCCTTAAATTGTATTAGTGTATCTCTCTTTGTGCAAAGAAAAAGTTAATTTCAGTTTCTGCATTTTCAACAGAATCAGATCCGTGAACAGCATTTGCATCAATGCTATCAGCAAAGTCAGCTCTGATCGTACCAGCTTCAGCTTCTTTTGGATTTGTTGCACCCATAAGATCTCTGTTTTTTGACATTGCATTTTCACCTTCTAGTACAGTAACCACAACAGGTCCTGAGATCATGAAGTCTACAAGGTCTTTAAAGAAAGGTCTTTCAGCATGGATAGCATAAAATGCTTCAGCATCTACACGAGAAAGTCTAGTTTTTTTAGTCGCTGCAATTCTAAGGTTTGCAGACTCAAATCTTGCAAGAATTTGTCCAACTACGTTTTTAGCTACTGCATCTGGTTTAATGATTGATAATGTTTGTTCCATCTTATTTTCCTAAGAGATAATTTACTTCCAAATGTACATAATGGAGAGTATTCGGGCGGAATTTTATCTAAAAAGATATTAATTTTTAGTTAAAATGAAATTAATTTATGAAGTATGTATAAGAAGACTACCAAGAGGTAGTCTTGAAAAGAGAAAAAATTAATCCTCAACAACAGGTTTATTCTCAGTTCTGTCATCTAGAGAGATATCATCCCTCATTGGCATTTCAGCATCATCATTTTTCATCACATAGTTAATACCACCAACATAATTTGGACCATTAAAGTGATCTTTATGATCAGATGTGAATGGCATATCCCAAGTGATACATCCTTCTGTTGGACAAGCGTCAGCACATGCAGGTGAATCGAAATGATCTACACATTCAACACATTTATCCGGGTATACATAGTAAATCTCTTCACCAGTTGGATTATCATCCTCATCTACAATTGCTTCTACTGGACATTCGTCAATACAAGCTGCACAGTTGATACAAGTATCTCCAATAATTACTGCCATTTTTTATCCTTTTTGTTAAAATGTATTATCAATATATCACAAAAATATAAATAAATCTTTAATCAAAAGGCATATCTAGACATCTCATTAAAAATTATGTGTAGATATATCATTAAATGTGGGAAAGTACAATTAAAGAATGGATAAGATTGAAGCGCACTATAAATAACGAACCATACAATTCTATAGTGCTAGTAAGAATAAAGGTTGAAACAGAACATTCAATGGATTCAGTATTTACTCCCAATATAACAAAAGAAATCACTAATGTACTCTCTTTAATAATCAGTAAAGATGTGCTTTTATCCCGTGATGATAGTCGTTGTATGCAACTTTTTACAAAAAAGATAAACATTTTACCTATGCAGTGTATGGGTCACTTGAACAGTATTTTAACGAAGTATTTTGAAAACTATTTTGCTTAAATTATTAATCTAGTGTCATTTACAAGTGTGTTGCTATAGGATGTCTCAAATCTTTTTGTATATAACTAGAATAAGTGATTGGTATATAAGAATAGACTGCCATAAGGCAGTCTTGAAGAATGAAGATAAAAATTACTCTTCGATAACTGAAGAACCTTTAGGTCCTCTATCTGGAGATGCTGGCATACCTTCGTATGGGTCATCCCATTGAATACAGTCTTCAGTAGGACATGCTTCAGCACATGCTGGAACATCAAAGTGATCTACACACTCAACACATTTGTCTGCGTATACGTAATAAATCTCTTCTCCCGTTGGATTATCATCCTCATCTACAATTGCTTCTACTGGACATTCGTCAATACAAGCTGCACAATTGATACAAGTATCTGTAATCATTACTGCCATTTTTCATCCTTTTTATTAAAATATACCCAAACTATAGCAAAAAATTTTAAATAAATCTTTAATCTGAAAACATTCAAGCATAAATTATAAAATACGCTTCAATTACGAACAGACTGCTGTTTAAAAGGTATTAATAATGAATATCATATTAAATATTCAAGTACTTTTTGATCTCTTCTACTCTAGATGTTTGTTCCCATGTGAAATCTTCATCTTCTCTACCAAAATGGCCATATGCTGCTGTTTTTCTATAGATAGGTCTTAAAAGATCCAACTCATCCATGATTCCTTTTGGTGTCAGGTCAAACAGACTCTCAACACATGATGTGATCTTTGTTTCATCAACATTTGCAGTACCTTGTGTATCTACATAGATAGAAACCGGAGCAGCTACACCGATAGCATAAGCTATCTGGATCGTAGCTTTTTCACATGCCCCTGCTGCTACAAGGTTTTTAGCTACATAACGTGCTGCATATGCTGCCGAACGGTCCACTTTCGTAGGATCTTTTCCAGAGAATGCTCCCCCGCCATGAGGACAAGAACCGCCATAGGTATCTACAATGATCTTTCTTCCTGTAAGTCCCGCATCACCCTGTGGTCCACCTATCACAAAACGCCCTGTAGGGTTGATATGGTAGATAATGTCCTCAGACAATAATTCTGCAGGAATGACCGCTTTGATCACCTCTTCTAGTACAGCTTTTTGAACCTGTTCCAAAGAGACATTGTCATGGTGTTGTGTTGAGACAACGATAGTATCAATAGATACTGGTTTCCCATCAACATACTTCACAGAAACCTGTGCTTTTCCATCTGGACGTAAAAACGGGACAGTACCATTTTTACGTACTTCAGCAAGTTTTGCAGTGATCTTATGTGCCAATGAAATAGGAAGAGGCATCAATTCCGGTGTCTCTTTACATGCATAACCAAACATCAATCCCTGGTCACCTGCACCTATCTCACCTGAAGCCTGATCTACACCTTGGTTGATGTCTGGGCTCTGTTCTCCGATACCATTTAGTACACCTGCACTTCTATAGTCAAAACCATATTTTGCATCTGTATATCCTATATCTTGCACTACTTCACGTGCGATCTCTTGCATTGGTGCGTATGCGGTTGTTTTAAGTTCTCCTGCGATAACACAAAAACCATTGCTCACTAACGTCTCACAAGCCACACGTGCTTGTGGATCTCGTTCGATGATATAATCGAGTATAGCATCTGAGATCTGATCAGCCATTTTATCTGGATGACCCTCGGTTACCGATTCACTTGTAAAAATGTATTCGTTAGCCATTTTTTATCCTTATAATATTTTGTTCACTGTCACTGAACTTAATAAAAAAATACTTGTATCTCTTTATTAAATTCAAATGAAGGTGCGTTTATTAACGCGACCTAGATCACTTTTTTTGCAAGCTGTTCAGGTAAAATCCCCAAACTCTCTTCCACCAATTTTGTATTACCATGGGTAATGAATGCATCGTCATACTCAAATGATGTAAGTGAGACATCTTGTATATTCTTCTCACTCAATAGTTCCAAGATGGCAGACCCTACTCCACCCATTTTAGCTGAGTCTGAGAAAACATACCATTTTTTATACTTTTCAGAAAGCTCCATCAGCATCTCTTCATCTAAAGGTTTTACAAAACGTAGATCCAAGACAGCTGCTTTCTTTTCTAAAACTGCTGCTGTCTGTTGAGCACGACCTACACCATTACCATACCCTATGAAAAGTATCTCTTCACCCTCTTGCAGTAATGCAGACTTTCCAAGTGTATAAGCCGGACTTTCTCTATCTTCAGCTAAAAATGCCCCTCTTGGATATCTAAATGCACAAGGATGTGCATACTCTTTTGCAAACTCCATACAGAGCTTCATGGTTGTCTCATTATATGGTGCCAGCAGTGTCATGTTCGGGATACCACGTAAATAAGAGATATCAAAAGCACCCTGATGTGTCTCACCATCTTCACCTACGATCCCTGCTCTGTCAAGAGCAAAAGCCACAGGCAGATCCATTAAAGCAATGTCATGTACGACCTGGTCAAATCCTCGTTGTAAAAATGTCGAGTAGATCGTACAAAATGGCTTAAATCCCTCTTTTGCCAAGGGCCCCATAGATGTTACTGCATGCTGTTCTGCGATAGCAACATCCCAAAAACGTTCAGGATATTTCTCAATGGCTTCTGTCATCCCTGTACCAGTCGGCATGGCGGCAGTCACACCTACGATTTTTTCATCCTTATCTGCAAGCGCTACTAATGTCTCAGAAAAGATGGCTGTTGCAGCTTTGGCACCATTTTTCTTAGGTGCCGTTCCTGTTTTAAGATCAAAAGCACTCACACCATGCCAATGTTCTTTTGTCCCCTCTGCGATCTCATACCCTTTTCCTTTTGTGGTCTGTGCATGAATGATCACCGGTTTTTGTAAAGCTTTAGCTACTTCCATTGTCTCTATCAGAGATTCAATATCATGTCCGTCTACAGGCCCAATATACTCAATTCCCATCTCTTCAAATAAGATACCCGGTGTAATAAGTTTAAAAGACTCTTCAAACCTTTTTGCCATATAGCTCGCACTATCAGGTAAATGATCTAATACCTTTTCTACACCGCCCTTGAACCTTTGATAAAAAGAACCAGCCATCGTTTGAGAGAGTAGTTTAGAGATAGCCCCTATAGGTTTGGCGATACTCATTTCATTATCATTGAGTATGATCACAACAGGATACTTTCTGTCACCCAGTTCATTAAGTGCTTCATAGACCATACCCGCAGACATACTGCCATCACCTATGAATGCTACAGGCACCCGATCTTCACCTTTAAGGGCTATGGCTTTCGCTGCTCCTACTGCCAATGAGATAGAAGTAGAACTGTGTCCTGCAACATAATAATCATATTTTGACTCTTTTGGTTTTGTATATCCACAGATGCCACCAAACTGTCTCAAGGTATCAAACTCATCCCATCTTCCTGTGATGAGCTTATGTGCATAAGCCTGATGGCTTACATCAAAAATAAAAGGATCTTTCTCCACATCAAAAACCTTATGCATCGCCACAATGAGATCAGTTGCACCCATAGTAGAAGAGAGGTGCCCACCATTTTTACTTACTGTATCCAATATCTTCTGTCTGATATCTTCTGCTAAGGTATTGAGCTCTTCTATTGAGTGTGCCTGTATATCCATATTATCTCTTTTCACTATATGTGTTATGATAGGCAGTGATGAGTTTTTTTGCAAACCCGATCTCTTCATCTGTATATTTCATGCCTAAACTTTCCGCTAAATTTTTTAACTCTTTTTTTGTTACCTTCTTCATACTATCGTGTCTCTCTTTAGCTTGGGTAAAGTCCTCCGGAAGGAAAGGTTTAACCTCCACATCATCCATCTTTACCACACTCACTCTTTTCAAGCGGTCACTTCTAAAAAGTGTTTGAAGAACACATCATTCTGTTTTTCTGTTCCTATGGTGATACGTATTGCATTCATCCCATAAGAAGCTAAATTTCGTATAATAACGCCTCGCTTGAGCAGTGCATTAGAAATCTCTGTAGAATCCATATCTTCATCAAAAAGGTAGGTAATGAAATTCGTATAACTGTCTATATATTTAAAGCTCTGTTCATCTGCAAAAGCTTCATAACGTTTTATCTGTTCCTGATGAAGTGCAATAGACTCTTCTACAAAACTATCATCCTGACATGCTTCTATAGCGACCAGTAAAGAGAGTGTTGTGATATTAAATGGAGGTCTCATTTTATAAAGTTCTTTTATGAGTCCAGCCTGTGCTATACCATATCCTACTCTCATGCCACCTAGTCCATGTGCTTTAGAGAATGTACCCAGATAGATCACATTTTCATAGCCTAGAAGATCATTTGGTGTAATCGCATATTTTTCATCTTTTGCTGCAGCGTACTCCATATAAGCACAATCTACTACCACAATGGCTTCAGAACCGATGGCTTCAATGAGTCTTATCACTTCATCTCTACTGGTAGCATCTCCCGTAGGATTGTTAGGTGTACAGATATAAACGATCTTTGGTTTACGCATCTCATACGCTTCCATAAATTCATCATATTTATGTTCATGACTCATCGTACGCAATACTTTAGCACCCATCTGCTTTGCATAGATCTCATACATTGCAAATGTTACGCCAGACATTAATACAGAAGAGTTTTCATCTAACACAGCTCTGGAGATAAATTCAAGTACCTGATCAGAACCAGCACCTATGATAATGTTTTCATCTTCTACATCATACTTGCTGCTTAAGGCTTCTTTGAGCTTAAACATACTGTCGTCAGGATACAAATGAGCAATATCTGCATTCGATCTGATCACTCTTGATATAGCAGGATTTGTACCAATAGGATTTTCATTAGAAGCAAGCTTAACTACATCTTCAGGTGCCACACCATATTCACGTACTACTAATTCAATAGGTTTCCCAGCTTCATAGCTCTTTATATCTTTGAGTACTTTATTAAATTTTACCATTTACTTTTCCTTGCTCATTGCTCTGGTTAGACATCATCAGTCTCTTTGACATAAGAGCCCAATACCTTGATCTCATTTTTCATTTTTTCCAAAATAGGTTTGATCTTCTCGTCATCTTGATGTCCATGGAACTCTATAAAGAAGATCGATTGACCTTCTACGATATGTGACTTGATCTTTGTAAGGTTCACTTGTGCTTTTTCAAAATGATTTAAAAAATCAACCAATGAACCAGGCTTATCTGAAAGCCTCACAAGCAACGATGTTTTATCATTTCCTGAGGCTGCATTTTCAAAATTGGAAATGATAAAAAAACGCGTTCTGTTATTGGCATTGTCTTCAATATTCTCAAAACGTACAGGCAGATTATTGATCTTGGCTGCAACTGAAGGACAGAGTGCTGCTGCAGTCTCATCTTTGACTGCAAGTTTTGCTGCCTTGGCTGTAGACTCTACAGGGATAAGCTCAACATCATCAAAACCCAGATCATCTAAAAAATTACGACACTGCCCAAAAGCAATATCTTTAGAGTAGATCTTTTTGATCTTTTTAATATCATCATTCAGAGTTGCAAATGCCAAATGGACATCGATCATCACTTCTGCAATGATCTTCAAGTTATATTCATCCAGACAGTTGAGTGTATCACTCACGATACCATTTGAAGAGTTTTCTATAGGTATTACACCAAATTTTGCTGTACCTTTGTCTACTTCACGAAAAATACCCTGGATAGATGCCATAGGCAAATACGCAGACATAGCACCGAATTTGGATTCTGCTGCTTGATGGGTAAATGAAGCTTCCGGCCCCAAATATGCTACTGCCTCAGGGCGTTCAAGATTTCTTGCTACAGCGAACATTTCCAAAAAAAGTGCATCAATGGCCGCAGCTGTCAGTTTACCGTCATTTTGGCCTTTCAGACGATTAAGAATGGCCTGTTCACGTTCAGGACGGTAGATAGGAGCCCCTGTGGTATTTTTGAGTTCCCCTACTTGATGTACCAACTCCATACGTTCATTATAGAGTTTTAAAAGTGTATCATCTATCGTATCGATCTTTACTCTTAAATCATCAAGTGTCATCTGCGCTACCTTTATTTGTCTCTGTTTATTCTAAATACTCAAGCTCTAAACGTACTTGGTCTTCATACGTTTCTCTTTTACGTATCAATCTGTCTTCCCCGCCTTGAAGCGCTACTTCTGCAGACTTTCCACGCGTGTTATAATTACTTGCCATAGTAAACCCATATGCACCTGCTGAGTGTACTACTACAAGGTCATTGTGTTTCAACGGCGGCAGTGGTACATTTTTACCAAAGAAATCACCACTTTCACATACTGGCCCTACAACATCTGCTTCTGTCTTTTCACCTTCAACAAGCACTGCTTCTATTTTGTGGTATGCATTGTAAAGACTTGGTCTAAGAAGGTCATTCATAGCACCATCTACGATCACAAAACGTTTCCCGTCATTGACTTTTTCATACAATACTTTTGTAAAGAATGCTCCGGCATTTGCAACCATGTAGCGACCCGGTTCACAAAGCAGTGTCAGATCAAGACCCTTTGTAGCCTCAAAGATAGCCTGTGTATATGCCTCTGCTGCGATGGTAACTTCATCATCATAGACCACACCTATTCCGCCACCCACATCAAAGAACTTGATGTCGATCTTGATCGCTTTGAGTGATCGTACCAGGTCTGCGACTATTTGTGCTGATTCACGGATAGGAGAAAGTTTTGTCAACTGTGAACCGATGTGGAAATGTATACCTACAGGATTCAAATGTTCAGACTTATTTGCATAGATATACATACGTTTTGCCATATCTATCTCTACACCAAATTTATTTTCATGTAAACCTGTTGAGATATACGGGTGCGTCTGCGGGTCAATATTTGGATTGACTCTTATAGAGATACGTGCTTCTTTGCCAAGCTCTTTTGCGATCATTTCTACACGTTTCATCTCATATTCAGACTCAATGTTAAGAAGTAATATATCATACTCGAGCGCTGTTCTGATCTCATCATCACGCTTACCTACACCAGAAAAAATGA
>CBFHPE010000063.1:0-10709 GCA_965657515.1 Sulfurovum sp. | reverse complement strand
TGTATCAGTATACGCTTCAAATGTGATATCAGGATACTCTTTAGCAAACTCTTTTAGATCTTCTCTAATTTGTTTACTCAATGCAATAGCATTACCATCTTCTGTTTTATTGATATTGAGTGAAACATTTCTTACACTATTAAAGTGAGAGAGTTCGCCACGATCACCCAATCCAAATTTTACTGTGGCTATATCACCTATTCGTATGCGCTGATTACCCACAGAAATAAGTGTACTTTCTACCTTCTTTGCACTTTTTTCACCATTAATGGTAGAGATATAGAGATGACTTCCCTGTTGTTTTAATGTACCAATAGGGAAAATAGAACTTAAATTGGCAATGGCCTGATAAACACTGTCTTTATCCAAACCATACGCGTTGATCTTCTCGTCATTGATCTGTACCAACACCTCATCATCCACATCACCATAAACCGTGAGACCACTAAGTTCCTGATAACGACTCAAATCACTCTTAAGCTCTATACCTATATCAAGTAGCTCTCTTGTTGTCACATCTCCTGAGATAGCAACAATAAGCAAAGGAAAATCTTTTTGTACAAGTTTGGCAGTAGGTTCATTCATATCAGTTGGTAGATCTCGTCTCACATTGGAGATAACATCTTTGACATCATCAAGTGTTCTACTTTTGTCACTTCCCTCTTTTATATTGGCCTTTATAAGGAACGAACCATTTTGGATCACTGTCTCTATAGATTCGATCTCAGAGATATTTTTCAGATCATCTTCAATGGTCTTTACAACCATTTTATCTAAGACATCTGCACTGCTTCCTGCATAACCACCTTGTACAGTGATCTTATCAAGTGCCGAAGGAGGGAAAATCTCTTTAGGAATGTTCTGATAAGCAAAAATAGAAAGTACGATCATAAATACCATGAGTATATGATTGATAATAGGTTTGTCAACTGCAAATGTAATAAAACTACGCATTATCTACCCTCTTCACTATTGATCACAAAGATCGTATCTGCAACCCTATTTTTAAACCGCAAAGCTTCTACACTCTGTTGCAGCATCACTTGCTCTGCTTTAAGTACTGAAACTTCTCTTTTTTTACTGTTTACCACTTTACTCTCATGGTAGATCTGATTACTCATATAGATCTTCACGAATGTCAAAATAAGTACAATACTCACCGCCATCAATGTCACCATGCTCATACCAAAAGTAATACCGTTTGGCTGTGCCTTTTTACCTTTAGGCATCTTTTTTAAACCTAAAAGATCTTAACTTTGCTGATCTGCTTCGTGCATTTACTTTTAATTCGGCTTTAGTAGCAGTTACAGGTTTTGAAGAGAAAGCTTTGCCAATGGCATGGTTTTTTCCACAGGTACAACGCATAGCCTGAGGATCACAGATACAGGCCTGTGCCCACTTTTTAAAACGGTTTTTAACTAATCGGTCTTCAAGAGAATGAAAAGAGATCAATGAGACCACTTCACCCTTTCTGTGTGTATGCTCTAAAGCATCCAAAAGCCCTTCTATCTCTCCAAGCTCATTATTGACTTCTATACGAATAGCTTGGAACATAAGTGTTGCAGGATGTATCTTCCCATGTGTACCCAATGTATCAATAGCAATTTGACTTAACTCTTTTGCAGACCCTATGGGTGTGTTCGTTCTTGCCTCCACCACTGCAGAAGCAAGTTTTTTATAGGGACGTACTTCCCCATAGGCATCAAAAATATATTCAAGTTTCTCTTTTGGATAGGTATTGACCACTTCATACGCTGAGAGATCAGAAGAGGCGTCCATACGCATATCCAATGTCTCCGAAGTAAAAGAGAAGCCTCTCTCTTTTTTGTCAAGCTGTAAAGAAGAGACACCAAAGTCTGCCAGCACTGCCATGATCGGTGTTTCTTTTAATGTAGGAAAGACATTTGCAAAAGTACCCTTGTAAAGTGTACTGCGCCCAGCATAAGGTTCAAGACGTTTTTTAGAAAATGCCAGAGCTTCATCATCTCTGTCTATCCCTATATGTTTTAAATCTGCATACTTCGCCAACATTTCGGAACTGTGCCCTGCATATCCCAAGGTACAATCTACAAAATACCCCTCACCCACATCTTTAAAACTCTCTAAAACTTCATCCAGTAATACGGGTATATGAGGTGTCTCCACACTGTTCCTTTTACATATAAAGCGTTACTAAGTGAAGCAATACTACACTATTCACTAATTTTGATGTTATAATAGCGAAATAATCCTAATAAAGGTTTCGAATTCATGGATAAACACCTCATAGACGATATCAAGCACATCTCTCTTTCTCTCTTCAATAAAAACTTTTTTTCTGTTTATCATGGCTCAATCTCTGCAAGGGTAAGCAGCTCAGGTTTTATTATTAATTCCAAAGACACGATACTGGATGAAGTAACTGCAGAGTCATTGGTAAAGTTGGATTGTTCAAAGAGGGATTATCGCTGGTCGATGGCAAATCAGGATGTACATATCCATGAACATATCTATGAAACGATCCCTAGTGCAAAGTATATCTCTTATACTATGCCACCTTATGCAACGGCTTATTCACTCAAACACGGGAAAGTCTCACCGCAAGACTACTTTGGTAAAAAGATCTTAGGAGAAGTCATCGTCTATGACCCTAAAAATATAGATGACTGGTTAGAACGTGCACCTTTTGAGATACCACAATTTTTTCAGAAACATGATACACATCTTCTTCTGATTAAAGGTTTTGGTCTGATCTCTTATGACAGAGACATTACAGAGATGGCAAAGAAGATCTCTATTTTAGAGAACTCCTGTAGATTACTTGCACTCAGTGCAACACTATGATCACCTTTTATAGTGTGTAACTTTACCTTTTTCATTACTTATAGTTAAATGTTTGTTGTCCGAACTTTTAATAATATTAATACGTATGGGTTCATTGG
Organism: Sulfurovum sp.; assembly: GCA_965657515.1. Classification (GTDB taxonomy): domain Bacteria; phylum Campylobacterota; class Campylobacteria; order Campylobacterales; family Sulfurovaceae; genus Sulfurovum. The sequence goes on along the minus strand of CBFHPE010000063.1, from coordinate 7,788 downwards.
TCAATCTACTCTTGAAACTTGCCGCTACATTACGTAGTGATGCCTGAGAAATACGATAGATCTCCCCTGCTTTAGGTACTTGTACATCTTTGACCACGATCACAAGTTTATCTTGCCACAATTTCCAAATACCTTTTCCTTCTATACGTAGATCTTTAATAAAAGCATCCCCTTTTTGAATACTAACAAGCATCAGTATTGAAAAGGTTCTATCTGCATTTAAATGTAAATACTCTTTTTCTATCGTAAGCGTTCCTTGGTTTGTAGTCTGCTCTATAGAATACCATTTTCCATAAATGGCATTGAGGTTAAGTGCATGTAGCTCAAATATGCACAGCATCAGTATTATCAAAGCCTTCATCAAATCCCCTTCATTTAAAATTCATATATTATTATATGCATAATACACTTATAAGCATACTTATCGATAAGTTTTTAGTCAACAGTATGTCAACAGTGTAGTAAAGCATATTTTTGTTATACTCCTCCAAATACAAGACACTTTATAGGATATGTATATGAATCAGACTAAAAAACGATTAAGTATCATTAACCTTGCTATATCTATTACCGATATAGAAACTATACAACTTCAGGTCCTCAAACTTGGTCTACTTAAGACCGACACTAAAATACAAGAGATCATTACTGTACTTCAAGCAGAAAACTATGCAAAAGCACAAAGGCTGATCAAAGTCTATATTGACACGCCTATGGAAGATATCTTACAAAGAGCTTCCCAACAAAAAGTCCTAGAGGATGAAGAGCCAACTCTTTCAAAGACCAAAGAAACGATCATCTCTGAAGAAGATCAAAAGATCATAGATGAATTTCAACTCTTTACTACCGGTGATGACAACAGACCACAACAAAAAAAGAAAAAAGAGATAGACATTAATGATTATCTTACAGATCCATCAAACACACCTAACACTCAAATAGACACACAGGAAGCAGATTTTGATGCACTTCTACGTATAGGTCCAGATGACGTGATGCCTGACAATATCGAGTTAGACATCAGTCAAGACCCAAATGACTCGTTCTTTGATATTTCTGCCAAAGAAGAGAGAGCAAAACTCGATACTAAAAATGTACCTAAAGACAATTTTTTTGATATAAATAAAGATGAAGAGATATCTGAAGAGCAAACAACTGATAACGATCTTTTCAATACTGCACCAGAAGAAGAGACCCCTTCCAAAGATCCATTTGATACATTATTGTCCATAGAAACAGATAAGAAAGCATCTTTGATCAAAGACGCTTTAGCAAAACAGGCTGCAACAAAAAAGATCTTGGAAGAGAAGACATCAGCAACAAACACTTTGTCCAACAAGAAAAAAACACACGAACCTGAAAGTGTAACACCCGATGCCTCTTTAGAAAAAGAACTTCCTAAAAAGCCAAAGATCAATGAAGTACCTGAATCTTACCCTGCTATCTCTTATATACGACAAAAATTTGTCAGTATGAGAAAACAGTATGAACCTATTCAAAAAGGCCATGATAGATTTCCTACTGTTGAGACTTTTTTAACAACGATCAGCCAAGACGGCTATAAAGAAAAAGAGATCGAAGAGACGCTTAGCTATATAGAAAAGCTTGTTCAAGAACAAAAGTTTGCTGAAGCTGCACAACTGTTGCTTGTCTGTGCAAGTACAGAATCAAAGTTTGCACAGCTTATGTTAGCAAGAGAACTCTATAGAGGTGTACTGTTAAGAAAAAAAGTCTCAGAAGCCTTTAGCATTCTCACCCATATGGCTGATGATAACTATCCTGAAGCACTCTGTGACCTTGGTCAGTTTTATGAAAATGGTATCAGTACGGCTAGAGACAAAAAAGTAGCCAAAGAGCTTTATAAAAAAGCACTGGATCTTGGTATCAAAAGAGCAGAGAACCATTATGCGCGTATGAAAAAACAAACCAAATGTTTTTTCAAGAAGTAGGCCTAAATAGGCTTACTTCATAACCTTCTGTATTCCTGTGTATGCTACTTCTATCATCTTGTCGATCTCTTCATACGAAATGATATACGGTGGCATAAAGTAGATCACATGTCCTAGTGGCCTAAGTAAAACTCCCTGCGTCAAAGCATACTCATAGATTTTCACACCTACGCGTTCACTGGCTTCATAGCCTTTTAACTCTATGGCAGTGACCATACCTTGTTGTCGTATCTCTTTCACATTTTGTAAACCTAGGAAGATTTGCAATTTTTCTATAATATAAAGACGTTTCTTTTCATTTTCACCCAAAATATCGTTATTTTCAAATATATCCAGTGTTGCCAACGCCGCAGCACATGCCAAAGGATTACCCGTATAAGAGTGAGAGTGCAAAAATGCCTTGTATTCATTGTAATCACAATAAAATGCATTGTATACATCATCCGTGGTCATGACAACGGAAAGAGGGAGATAGCCCCCTGTCAATCCTTTAGAGAGTGTCATGAACTCTGGAGATATATCTGCATGGTCACAGGCAAACATCTTTCCCGTACGTCCAAAGCCTGTCATGATCTCATCTGCTATTAGATGGACATCATATGCTTTGGTCAAGCGTCTTGCACCTACAAGGTATTCAGGATGATACATGTGCATACCTCCTGCTCCCTGAATCAATGGTTCAAGTATCAATGCAGCGATCTCTTCAGATTTCTCTCTCAATACATTTTCCAATCCTTCCAAAGCAACAGTAGCAGCTTCAATACTCTGGTCTTTTGGTACAGGCACCTGACTATTGGCTATAAGAAGTGGTTCATAAGTCTCTTTATACAAAGAAACATCTCCCACACTTAAAGCACCGATGGTCTCACCATGATAAGAGTTTGTCAATGATAGAAAAAGTGCTTTACGTTTACCACGATTCAAATGATAATGGTAACTCATCTTTAAAGCCGCCTCAACTGCAGAAGAACCATTGTCAACATAAAAAACTTTTGCAAGATCTTTTGGCGTAATATTGACAAGTTTATGCGCCAGCTCTATAGCAGGTTCATGGGTAAACCCTGCCAAGAGAACATGTTCCAATGTGTCAAGTTGTTCTTTTACTTTGATATTGATACTTTCATTGGCATGACCAAAAAGGTTTACCCACCAGGAACTCACTGCATCAATATAAGCATTTCCTTCAAAATCATACAAATAGACACCTTTTCCTGACTTTACAGGTACAAGTGGAAGTGTCTCATGATCCTTCATTTGAGTACAAGGATGCCATATCACTTCAAGGTCTCTTTGCATCATTTCATTATTTTTACGTTGCATAGATAAATACACACTCCATTTCAATTTATTTAGATAAAATATTGTACAAATTTTTCGATTGAAGGTAGATGAAGTATGATAAGTTGGATGCAAAAACACAACAAATATCTGGTATGGACGATATGGGTAGCGACTATCGCGTTTATCGGTGCAGGTTTTGTAGGCTGGGGAAGCTATAGTTTCGGTTCTAAAGCAGGTAATGTTGCCAAAGTGGGTGATGTTGAAATTTCACAAGTGAAACTAAACGTGGTTTACAGTTCTCTGTATAGCCAGTATAACCAGGCAATGCAAGGTACACTGGATGATGAGAAAGCAAAAGAGATGGGGATCGTGCAGCAAGCTTTTGCACAAATCGCAACACAAGCGAAGATACTTAACTTTGCAAAAGATGCTGGTATCGTTGTTTCTGATGCAGAAGTGGCAAAAAGATTAGAGGGCATACGTGCTTTTCAACAAGAAGGTGTATTCAACAGAGAGATCTATGACGGATACTTAAAAAGTCAGCAACTTAAAGCAAAATCATTTGAAGCAACACTGAGAGAAGAGCTTATCATTCAAAAGACTATTGCACTTCTTAACGTTGAAGGATTAGCACTTGAAGAAGAAGCGATCTCAGCAGCAATGAATGTCAGTGATAAACTTGCTTATAAAGTATTGACAGCCTCTGATGTGGACTTTGTACTTGATGAAGCAAAATTAAAAGCATTTTGGGAAATGCAAAAAGAGAACTTCATGACACAGCAGATCTATGATCTTTCAGTTGTTTGGACTCCAAGTAAAGATACAGAAGTAACTGAAGATGAGCTCAAAGCACACTTTGATGCAAACAGCTTTAACTATAGCAATGCTGAAGGGAAACAACTCACATATGATGAAGCAAAGATCTTGGTGACAAGTGATCTTAAAATAAAGAAAACAAAAAAAGCTGCACAAAAAGCATATATTGCATTTAAAAAAGGTCAAAATACACAGAGTGAAAAACTGACTCTCCCTGTTAATGATCTTAAGCTTACAGATGAGATCTGGTCAACAATCAAAGAAAAAGCTGTAGGTGACATCTTAAAACCAAAAGTTGTTGCAGATAGTTACGCAACTGTAAAAATAGAAAACGTTACACTTCCAAAAGTAAAAACCTATGAAGAAGCAAAAGACGAAGTTACTCTTCTTTACACCGTTCAAGCGAAAAAAGAAGCACTTTTGGCACTTGCAGAAACAACACTTAAAAACTTTGATCAAAACGATGCGATCATCTCTGATTTTGTAAAATTAGAGGAGAATGTCAACCTTGATTCATTAAATAATCAAGAAAGTTTACAATTTTTACAAAAACTCTTTACATCGACAAAAGAAAAGGGTATCATTAGCGTATTGGATAAAGTTATAGTTTACAATATTTTGGAGCAAAAGCTCGATCCAGTGGATGCAAATGGGACAAATTTCGTAAAAGAAACTGTCAACAAGTTGAAGCAAAATACATTTGAATCAAACCTGATTAAAATATTAGACAAAAAATATCCGACTGAAGTCTACATGGGAGGGCTTACAAATTGAGCGACACAATTTTAGCTATTGATATCGGTTCTACTAAAATATGTGCTATCATTGCTGAAATCAATGACTCAAACCAAGTTACTATACAAGGTCACGGTATCTCAAAATCCCACGGGATCAAAAAAGGTGCCATTACCAATATCGAACTCTCCTCTAAAGCCATTAAAAAAGCGATCAATGATGCAAAACGTATAGCAGGAAGTAACATTACTTCTGCAACCGTTTCCATCTCCAATGCTTATGCGAAATCTTTAAACTCTACAGGTATTGTCAACATACCGCATAAAGATATCTCGATCAAAGAGATCAACCGTGTGATGCAAACAGCACTTTACAATGCAAATGTACCTACGGAATATGACATCATTCATGTACTCCCTTATAACTTTAGAGTGGATGATCAAGATTTCATCGAAGACCCATTCGGAATGAATGCATCTCGCATGGAAGTAGATGTCAACATCATCATGACACAAAAATCAAACCTTTCAAATCTACAAAAAGCAGTTCGTTCTGCAGGTGTAGAGATAGACGGGATTGTTCTTTCAGGTTATGCTTCATCTATAGCAGTCATGGATGAAGATGAGAAAGAACTTGGTGCAGCAGTTATTGATATGGGTGGTCAGACATCAAACCTTGTGATACATACAGGAAATTCTATCAGATACAACGACTTCCTGGGTGTTGGTTCAAATCATATTACTAACGATCTTTCTATGGCACTACATACGCCACTTCAAATTGCAGAGAATGTAAAAATACGTCATGCGAATCTTGTAGAGAGTTCAAATGAAGTCATAGAACTCCCTATCATAGGAGATGAAGAGAATCGTAATGGTGTTTCACTTGAGATCGTACATTCAGTGATCTTCGCTCGTGTAGAAGAAGCACTGATGATCTTATCAAAATCGCTCGAGAAATCTGCTTTAAAAGAACAGATCGGTGCGGGTATCATATTGACCGGAGGTATGACCAAGTTAAAAGGCATTAGAGAATTAGCGCAGGCAATCTTTACAGGCATGCCTGTAAGAGTAGGATATCCTGGAGAGAAGGTCAATGGTTTATTTGATGAGCTTAAGGACCCTTCATTCTCAACAGTGATAGGTTTACTGCTTTACAAAGCAGGTGGGCATACACAGTATGAGATCGATTTTCAACAAGAAGTGCTCCATTCAAAAGTAGTTGAAGAAGAGAATCTAAGTGACATCAAAATAGCCAACACTATCAATGATGTTGAAGATATCAAATTATCAAATACAAAAAAAGAGCCAAAGGCGACAAAAGCACCAAAAGAATCAAATAAGAAAGTGAATGATATGGAAGAGTCAATGTCATTTTCATTTGATGATCTACCGGACATAGGCAAAGAGAACAAAAATCCAATAAAGAAGTTGGCTAACTGGGCAAAACAGCTTTTTTAACAAGATTTTAAAACAACAACTAAAGGGAGGAAAACATGGAAGAGTTTGAAATAGACATAGTCGAGACAAAGTGCCACACAAATGGTGCTAAAATAAAAGCAATAGGCGTTGGTGGTGGTGGTGGTAACATGATCAACCATATGATCGCAGAGGGTATTCACAGTATTGATCTTATCGTAGCAAATACGGATCAACAAGCATTGGACTCATCACTTGCACCATATAAGATGCAACTTGGTATCAATGCTACCAGAGGTCTTGGTGCAGGTATGATACCAGATAAAGGTAGAGAAGCTGCTCTTGAGAGTTTTGAAGATATCAAAAATATGCTTGAGGGTTCAGATATAGTATTTATCTCTGCAGGTCTTGGTGGTGGTACAGGTACAGGTGCTGCACCTATCATCGCACAAGCTGCTAAAGAAGTAGGTGCACTTACAGTATCTATCGTAACTTCTCCTTTCAAGTTTGAAGGTCGTAAAAGAACAAAACTTGCAAAAGAAGGTTTAGAAGAACTCAAAAGAGAGAGTGACTCTATCATTGTTGTACCTAATGAAAAACTTCTTTCTATCGTAGAAAAGAACCTTGGTATCAAAGAGAGTTTTAGAATGGTAGATGACATTCTTGCACAGGCTGTTGGCGGTATCTCTAAAGTGATCCTTTCTCATGGAGAAAATGATATTAACCTTGACTTTGCTGACGTTAAAACAGTAATGTCACATAGAGGTCTTGCGCTTATGGGTGCTGGATATTCAGTGGGAACAAATGCAGCATATGATGCAGCGAAATCAGCTATTGAGTCTCCACTCCTTGACAACATCTCTATCGATGGTGCAATGGGTGTACTTGTACACTTTGACATTCACCCAGATTATCCTATCATGGAGATCGGTGAAGCGATGATGATCGTTGAAGAGAGTGCAGATGAAGAAGCATCTGTTATCTTTGGTACAACAACAAATGAGAATATGGAGATCGACGAAGTAAAGATCACTATCGTTGCAACAGGTTTTGAAGATAAAAATGCAATACCTGCACCCACAGTAAAAACACAAGAGTCACTGTTAAGTTCAAACTCAAATAACCTTAATACTATCCGTTCTGCAAACAAAATGGTAGTAGGTGGATACAATGGAGACAATGAAGACATCTTGGATGTTCCAACTTTCTTAAGAAAGCAAATGGACTAAAAAGAATTTTCTTCTCCCTCCCCCTTTTTTAATGTAAACGAGAGACCTTCCCTCTCTTTTACAGACTTTCAATTCAACTTAACTCTTTCAAGATATATAACAATCATTTTTCTCATAAATACGATCAAATAATAATATCTATTTTGAAACTTACTTGTCATTCCAATACTATAGAGTATAAGATGAATTGAATAGTAGTATTTGCACCAATTATAAATTTAGCGTTTTCGGATATACAGAGTTTTCTAAATATGTTATAATATATATACAAATAAATACAAAGGAGACGCAATGAAAAAGTTTAATCTTTCATTAGTAACAGTTTTGGCAATGAGTACATTTGCAATAGCAGGTGGAGAC
>CBFHPE010000062.1:0-10831 GCA_965657515.1 Sulfurovum sp. | reverse complement strand
AGACAAACTTGTACCTGCTCCACAAGAAAAAGAGACTGAAGCAACACAAGTAGAACAAAAACAAGATGACAATGTTGTATTGAAGAAAAAAAGCAAGAAAACTAAAATAGCAAAAAATGAATCCAATGACAAAACCACAGATGATACACCTAAGGACGATGCATAATGTTTGACGAATTAAGACCTCACCTCGTTGAGTTAAGAAAGAGACTTTCACTCTCTGTTTTATCGATATTTATTGCTTTCATTATCGCTTTTGTATTTCATGAGATCATCCTGGAGTGGATCACTGCCCCACTGAATGAGGCGCTTGACCAGGTTGCACACCTCTCTAAAAAAGCTGCAGACGGTATGGTAACTACACATCAGGTTGGTGGTGCATTTTTCGTAGCACTTAAAGTTTCATTTTTTGCGGGACTGCTTGGAGCACTTCCTTTTATACTTTACCAACTTTGGCTCTTTATCTCTCCAGGGCTTTATGCAAATGAAAAAAAGATGGTACTTCCTTTTGTTGTTGGGGGAACCACAATGTTCATGGTAGGTGTTCTTTTTGCCTACTACATCGTTACACCTTTTGGATTTCAGTTCCTCATTACTTTTGGTTCATTTCTCTATACACCGCTTATCAACATTGAGGACTATGTAGGGTTCTTTACCAAGATCATGATGGGGTTTGGTATCGCCTTTGAGTTACCGGTCATTGCATACTTTTTAGCACTTCTTGGATTGGTTACAGACCAAACACTCAAGGACTTCTTTAAGTATGCGGTACTTATCATCTTTGTAGTTGCTTCACTTTTAACACCTCCGGATGTACTTACCCAGCTTCTTATGGCTGCGCCACTTATACTTCTATATGGTGTTTCTATCCTCATCGTTCGTATGGTAAACCCTCATATCAAAGAAGAGGATGAAGATGAAAGTGAAGAAAAAACAGAGTAATGTCACTTGATCTACTCACAGAAAATTATGACTATGAACTCCCTGAAGAGTTCATAGCAACTACACCTGTCTATCCAAGAGACCATGCCAAACTTCTTGTTTATGACAGAAAAACAGATACTATCACGCATACAACGTTCAAACACCTTTTAGAATTTGTCCCACAAAACTGTGAAGTTTTTTTAAATGATACCCGTGTTATCAAGGCAAGGATCTTTGGACGTAAAGAGATCGTAAACAATCAAGGCGGAGGGAAGATCGAACTTCTTTTCAATAAATCACTTGATGCCTACCGTTCTCTGGTACTCATACGTGGTAAAGTCGAAGTCGGGATGAAACTTCTATTCCCTTCCGAACTTATAGCCACAGTAGAAGAGATACATGAAGATGGTGCACGTGTTGTTACTTTCAGTCATAAAGGTGATGCTTTACGTTTTGAATCACTTGTGCTCATTTTAGATGAGATAGGCCATCTCCCTTTGCCTCCCTATATGCAAAGAGAAGACAACAAACAGGATGAAACCGACTACCAAACACTCTTTGCTGCACATGCTGGTGCCGTTGCAGCCCCTACAGCATCCCTTCACTTCACACCTGAACTTTTTGATGCACTCCAAAAACGACACCATACCCATAAAGTAACTTTGCACGTGGGTGCAGGTACCTTTAAACCTGTCGATACAGAAGAGATACTTAATCACCCCATGCATTCAGAGTATTTTGGCATACCCAAGGCTTCAGCAGAAGTATTAAAGAGTGAAAAACCTATTTTAGCGATAGGTACTACTGTTACCAGAACCATAGAGTATTATGTTCGTACACACAAAACACAGGGAGAGTGTGATCTCTTTTTAAATCCATCTAACCCACCCCAACGCGTCACCCATTTACTCACAAATTTCCATTTACCCAAAAGTACACTTATAATGCTGGTCAGCGCTTTCATAGGAAGAGAAAAAACGTTACACTTATATAAAGAGGCTACCCGGAATAATTATAGATTTTTCTCTTACGGCGATGCCATGCTCATATTATAAGAGGTACTATAATGAGAAAAACTTGGACCACTGCACTACTGATCATCCCTACTCTTTTTCTTTTTAGCGGATGTGCGCAAAAAAAACCCTACAGTTATCCCAACTATGACATTATCAAACCCGAAAAAAAATGTTCACCTAACAGAAAGAATATCCAAGACCTACTTTTCTCGTATCTTGGTAAACCTTATGTTTGGGCAGAAGAAGGTCCAGATGCCTTTGATTGTTCAGGTCTGACATACAACATCTACGGAACTATGGGTATGGATATACCTCGTGTTGCACGTGAACAGGCGAAAATGGGGAAAAAGGTCGCATTTAAAAACTTACATTATGGTGATCTCATCTTCTTTGGTTCTACAAACAAAAGAAGTAAACGCATTAACCATGTCGGTATTTATTTAGGTGAAGGCTGGTTTGCGCATGCAAGTTCCAAAGAACGAAAAGTAACCATAAGCCACTTTGATGAAGAACCTGTCTATGTTAAACGTATGAAAGTGTGTAAACGATACCTAAGTGAAGATGAGCGTGCCAAGTATATGAATTGTGATGTGCCTCTTCAACATATGCCTGTTACCAGTAGTAAATACACATCACCATGGAAAGCAGGAATGAAACTGCCTAAAAAGGCAGTACCTAGTTAAGCAGCATCTATATATTTCTTAATTGAACGGTTTAAGACTTTGAGTTCAAATATATATTTCTCTTTATAGTTTTTAAGGAACTCATGTTTCTTATAAAGGAGCTGGTGCAGTATATCTGTCATCAATGCTTCCATATCATACGCACCTATCGTACCTGATAAACCTCTCATATCTACACATAACATCTTGATCTGTTCAAAACGATGTTCCTCAACAAGTTTTACAAAAAGTTCATCGCTCTGACCATAAGCCGTACTGAATTCTTTGAGCACTTCCTGATAGAGTGCTTCATTGTTACTTGCATGTTTCATACCTTTTTCAATATCGATACCAGCATAAGTGACAGCCTCTTTAGGCTCTTCGATCACTCTTTTCTCTTCATTGACAGGTTCGTTATGCACCATATACATAGCCAGTGCTGTATAAAGTTTACCGATGTTCAGTGGTTTTGCTAAAAATGCATTGATACCACAATTAAACATCTTTTTGATCTCACTATCAAGTACCAAAGCAGTAAATGCCACGATAGGCAACGTATCATATTTAGAATCAAGACGTATCATTTGCGTAGCTGTATACCCATCCATGATCGGCATATTGATATCCATAAGTACAATATCAAATATATGCTTGTCACTTTTTATCAGATCGACTGCTTCTTGCCCGTTATTAGCAATACTGATATTCATATCCGCAAGATGTAATAAATTTGTGAGTACTTTTTGATTGATCACATTGTCTTCTACGATAAGAATGCTTTTCCCTGCAAAATCTTTAAATCTCTCTCTAGTCACCCCTCTTGTTTCATAGATAGGGTTTTCATATATTTTAGCACTCTCTTCACTTTTATCTTTATAGGCCAACGCTGTATCATCATACATACTGACGATCATTTCAAAAACACGTTCCTGATTCATCGGCTTGAAGAGGTATTTGTCTACTACATCATCTGTAAAACACTCTTTATCAGATTTAAACAGAGAGTTGATAGCAATGACATGCATCTCTTTATCCATCTTTATCTTATTGAGATAGTCAACCAGTCTGATATTAAAAAGTGTCTCATGGAGCACTACGATGTCATACGACATAAGGTTTGGAACACTTTTTCTAAAATCTGCTTGAGAAATAATGGTCACATCATGTCTGAAGTATGCAAACATTTTTTTGATAGCTAATGCAGAGTTATAGTTGTTATCAACAATAAATACCTTTTTCTCTATCAATGATTTCTTTGGTAATCTATATTTTCTTTTATCTTTTATATCTACCAGGTTAAAAGGCAGAGAAATGGTAAATACTGTCCCTTTCCCAATCGTACTTTGTACTGAAAGTTTACCATTCATCATGGCAATAAGCTCATGAGCCACAAAGAGTCCCAAGCCAGAATATGTACTTGTATCTTCATTATACGCAGGGATAAATAACCTGTCTAATGCCTCTGTAGTTAGTCCCACACCTGTGTCTGTGATCATAAATTGAATTTCAATATTCTCATCTTCATATGAATCAAACATAGAGATATCTAATTTAACTTCACCCAAATTTTCCTGATCCAGTTGATATTCAAGTATACTACTTAATATTTGGCCAAGATGAAGTGAATCCCCAATAACAGTACGAGGGATACTTTTGTCTATATCAAAAATAAGTTCCTTTTCACTTCCAGGAAACTTAGATGCCAATGAACCGGATAATTCATTGAGTACATTATTGATATTGAACACATCGTTGCTGATACTAACCTTGTTTGATTTCAAGCGTAAAAAATCTATAAGATCATTCGTAACATCTAGAAGTCTGTTCTCAACATTAGATAATAAGTTACTTTTCTTTTCAAGATCAGGATAATCTTCAAGCACCTGATGGGTATCCTGCATGGCCTGTTTGGCAATATCATAGATACTTCCGCTTAGATTTGTCAGTAAAACATTTTGACTTTTTTCCATTGCCAATTGTTTTTCCAATATTGCTTGATGTAATTTTTGGGTATTTTGTGCCTGTTTGGCTGAGATATATAAGATACTTAGACCTATGGTTATCAACGCAAAGATCGCGATCCATATCCATAAAGTTTCTATCTCATTACTTTGCGCAGCATGCGCAACACTCATTAGGTTTAAAACCACTATTGTCGTACTTAGTCTTTGTAAATACATAATATATTTGCCTTTGTGTTATATAATTATGCTTTTCCCTATCATAATTCTATCAAAGGGTTTTATTTTTTTAACTTATATTTAAAAGTAATTTTGAGTTTTACAATTATCCCGAGTTCATAGCTACTTATCTATACTATTTTATATTTTGCTATAATCCTACTATGAAATTAGCTTCTATAGATGTAGGACTCAAACGTATTGGCGTGGCTATCTGCCTTGATGGATCCATTGTCATACCCCAAGATGCTATCCTGCGAAAAAACCGTAATCAAGCTGCTAGAGATGTCAATGCTTTTTTAACTGAGTGGGAGATAGAAAAGCTTATCGTAGGTCTTCCAAAATATGCTGAAAATTCAGAAGAGATGGAGAGACGTATCAAACATTTTGTATCACTTCTTGATCTAAGTATAGAAGTAGATTATCAGGATGAGCAGTCTTCAAGTATAGAAGCAAAAGAACTTACCATGGGTGTATTCAAACATAAAAGAGACGGAAAGATAGACTCTATTGCTGCCAAGATCATCTTAGAGAGATACTTGGCAAAATAGTATTACAATTTCCCTTTTAATTTCTGTATACGCCTATAAGCTTTATCGATACTCTCAGTTTTCACTTCACCAGATTTTACAAGCCCTGTGATCGTATCAACAAGTTCTTTTGTAGTTTTTACCTTTTTAGGGTCCATCTGATTTCCTATCAGTAAGATATCATCCCCTGCATTGATCGCAAGTTTGAGTGTATTTTTAAGTCCGTACTTTTTGGAGATCGCACCCATTTGAAGATCGTCAGTAATGATCACACCATGATACCCCAACTTCCAGCGTAGGAGTTTTGTGATCGTTTTGTAAGAAAGGCTTGCAGGGTATGTTGCATCCAGTCTTTTATTAAATACATGTGCAACCATCACGGTATCTGCCTTATCTTTAAGAAGTCGGTACGGTTCAAGTTCCACTTCCTGCCATAAATTTGTCACATCCACAAAACCTTTATGTGTATCACCTACGGAAGAGCCATGTCCGGGAAAGTGTTTGATAGAAGTAAGTACACCGTTACTATGCATTGCATCAATGAATGTAGAAGCATATTTAGCTACTAGTTTAGGATCTTTACCAAAGGAGCGCCCTAACCCATGGATAACATGGTTTTTCATATTGATATCCAGATCCACGACAGGAGCCAAATCATAGTTGATACCTACAGATTTAAGTTCAGCACTCATTTTTGTATAGGTAGACTTTATTTTACTTTGATCCATTTTAATGACATCTGAAGCTTTAGGGAATTTTCCATAAAAACCATATTTACTCTTAAGCCGTTGTACCCGTCCGCCTTCTTGATCAACAGCGATGAGTAACTTTCCATCAGCACTACATGCCTGCAGTTGAGAAGTAAGTTTTGTTAACTGACTTTTACTTGATATATTTTTAGGCTTCTTTTTATTAACAGGATTAAAATCAAAAAGAATCACTGCCCCTAAATTATACTTTTTAATGTCTTTACAGATCTGACTATTTGCAGGTGCAGATGTACCATGAAAACCTACCATAAGCATCTGCCCCACTTTTTTCTCTAAAGGCATTTCTGCAAATAACGAAGTAACAAACACCATACCCCATATTAAAACTTTTTTCAACACTTCATCATCCTCAATATATTATTCGAAATTCAATTATACCCTCTATTAGTATTCAGTTAACCTTAGATAATTATAATAATTTCACAAGAGCATTTGGGGACACCTAAAATATTTCCCCCTCCCTTTTAAAAAGTATTTTAGTTCTCCTTTAAAAATAATTTCCCTTTCTGTTCCTCAAAATGCTCTTTGAGAAAAAATCACTCTTTATAAGAAAATTTTTCCTAATTCAAATAATTACACGATTTTTACATCTTCATTGTGTATAATTACTCCAAGAAATATATATAAAGGTTCATTTATGAAAAAACTACTTATTGCCGCGCTTCTATTAGGTTCATTATTTACTATGTCACATGCAGCAGCAGATGAAAATGTATTGGCAGAGATGTCAATGACAGATATCAAAGGTAAAACCTATAAAGTTACAGGTACCCAAAACGGATTAGATATAGAAGGTTTAAAAGGGAAAGTGATATTTCTAGAGTTTTTTGGTCATAACTGTCCGCCTTGTTTAGCTTCTATCCCCCACCTCATTAAACTACAAAATAAACATAAAGACAAACTTGCTATCGTTGCTATTGAGGTACAAGGGTACACTGATGCACAAGTGAAAGATTTTGCAAAAGAAAAAGGAATGAACTACATTACTGTCGCAGAAGAGAAAGCAAGTGAAGTTGTAAATTACATTTCACAAAGAGCACAATGGAAAGGAAGCATTCCTTTCATGGTAGCATTGGATACAAAAGGTGATGTACAGTTTGTACAAGCAGGGATGATCCCTGAAGAGTCACTTGAAGAGTTGATCTCACAACTTTCAGCTGTCAATTAAGATAGCTCTTATCATTATATCAATCTCACGATACCGTTTTGTATCGTGATGATACCTTCCAGTTCTGCTTCATAAACCCTGTCTCCATACTTTTCAATACTC
The DNA here is from genome assembly GCA_965657515.1 of Sulfurovum sp. Lineage (GTDB taxonomy): Bacteria > Campylobacterota > Campylobacteria > Campylobacterales > Sulfurovaceae > Sulfurovum. The sequence continues at coordinate 3,479 of CBFHPE010000062.1, read as the reverse complement.
TCATCAAAAGTTGGTGTACGCTGACAAAAATAAAAAAAATCATCTTTTTGAATACCAGACTCTGCAACATTACCAAACCTTTTTGCGAAACTTTCTACATCATAGATAGCTGTGGCTTTACCTTCAAGAAGTAACTTATTTGTACCCGAACTCTCATTTATCCTGTGTGCAAGTACAAATATCTCTTTCCCCATCTTCAGTGCAAACTCTACTGAACGCATAGAACCACTCTCTATCTGCGCTTCAGTGACGATAAGTATATCACCTAGCGCAACTACCAATTCATTACGCACAACAAAACTCCATCCTGTTGCTCTAAATCCATCATTGAACTGACTTAAGACCAAACCTTTGTTCTCTATGGCTTCTATAAGATTTTTATTGATCGCAGGGTAACGTATATCTACACCATTTGCTACGACAGCAATGGTATTATCCACACCTGCCCCAGAGTGAGCTATCGCATCCACACCCATCGCAGCACCACTTACCACACATACACCTCTTTTAGCAAGAGCTTGTGCCAAACTATAGGTAAAGTCTTGGGTATAAAGAGAAGTGTTACGGCTTCCTACAATAGATACTTTAGGGCGATTTAGTAATTCTAGATTGCCTTTATAAAAAAGTTCTTTGGGGTATTTTTTCATCGCTTCCAATTCTGGAATGTGTTCTAAGATCATCTGGTTCATGCTTGTTCTTTTTCATTTATCGTAACAAAAATAATAGACAAAGCTGAAAAGTATTTCAAATTGACATACTTTTCATAACAAACATTACATAAATGGTTTCCAAATAAAATAAGCCACACAAGAGAGTACGATTACCCCAATAATATTTAATTTTAATCCCATAGTAGCCATCTCTTTAATCTGTATTACTCTAGAGGACATTACAATAGCATTAGGTGGTGTGGCAATAGGAAGCATAAATGCATATGATGCTGCAATGGTTGCTACAAATAATACAAGCATACCCTCGTTGGGAGGCATATCTTGAGCAAACTCATAAAATATAGGTATGGCTATGGAAGTGAGTGCCGTATTGCTGGTGATCTCAGTTGAAAAAGTTACAAATAACGCCACGACCACTAACATAAAAAAGAGTGGTAAAGTAGTGATCATACTTAACATTGCAGCAATTTCAGTTGCAAGTCCAGAACTTGAAACTGCTGCAGCTATACTAAAACCTGCACCAAATAAGAAGATGATTTCATAGGGCATAGCTCGGGTATCGTCCCAATCTAAAAACCCGATCTTGGGAACAAACATTAAAAGTCCAAAACCAAGTAGAACCAAACGTTCATTCAATGCAAAACCAAACATCTGTTTACTAAAAGTATTGGCCACCAGGACAGCTGCCAAAAGACCCACAATACTATACAATCGTCTTTGTCCTTTAGTTAATTCAGGTATAGCATCACTCACACTCTCAACACACTCTGCTTTTACACCTATAGAGAGTATCCATGGTACAATGAGCAACATTAAAACAGCTGCTGGAAGCAAAAAGAGTATCCATTCACCAAATTGTAATGTTTCCAATCCTTTATCTTCTAAAAAACCCAGTAAAATAAGATTTGGTGCCGTACCGATAGGCGTGATAGTTCCACCCACACTGGCCCCATATGCTACAGCAAGTAAAAAACGGACTTTCAAACGTATATTATCACTTAAAAACATGGCTACAGGCATAAGCATTAATGTTATGGTCGTATTCATCAAAATGGAACTTAATAGCGCTGATGTAATGGCAAGTGCATAGATAATGCCTTGAGGTGTCTTAGGGAAAAAGCTTAAAAGTTTGGCAGAAAAATATTTATGAAGACCTATTTTCTCGATCGCTATAGCCAACATAAAACCACCGATAAATAAAAAGATGATCGATTTTGAATAATTTGAGGCAACTGTATTGGTATCTAAAATACCAAAAGTTGGGAATAATATAATAGGCAATATGGAAACTGCCCCCAAAGGCATTGCTTCATTGGTCCATAATGTAACTAGGAATGCTACTAATCCGATAAGTACAGCATGCTGCATTGTAAACAGTGTGAGTGACAACCCCCAAAATATAAAACCAACCATTATGGCAATAGCAATTCCTCTCATCTATATCTCCTTGTATATCTCATCTATATAGACGATCTCAACATCTTTAAATATCTCTGTGCCACTTTTAATGGCTTTCATTGTGACCTTATGTGGATGCCCTATGGCAATAGCATATCCTTTTTTCTTAGCAATACCCACTGCTTTTCGTAACTGGCTATGGATGTAATCAACCGAATGCTCATTATCAATGAAAATATCCCTTGAAACATATGTATCTCCATAACTCTTAGCGATCTTTTTTACTCTGGTACTTGAAGAAGTACGGCTGTCTACAAAAATAAAACCTTCTTTACGAAGTGCATGATATAACGTTGTCATCACTCTTTCGTCACTTGTAAAGACTGAGCCTGTATGGTTATTGATATATTTTGTATTTGGGAAAAGTTTTCTAAGTTCTTTTGCTCTTTGTTCTATCTGCTCTTTATCATGATGTGTCAGAAGTGTTTTATACTGTGAATTGAACTGTTTGGAAGTTGACTCCATAGGTAAATGGATCATAAAGTGTCTTGAACTACGGGCTAAGTTGTGTGAGGTCATTGAGAGTTCAGAAGGAGGGAAAATAGCTGGTGTCAACTTGACACCTGTGTTCTTGATAGCATTTAGTTGGCTCTTTCTTGAAACATCATCGATAATGATCACTAATCTTGGTCTATCACCCAGCGTTGCAAGGCGTACTTTAGGTTGACCTTTTTTACTCTCTTTCTTGACCTGTTTTACAGGTTTAGGCTCTTTTACTTTTGGTGATATCGTTTTTTTAACTTTTTTTGGTGCAGGAGGTTGTATCTCTTTTGGTTTTTGTTTCTGCATTTTTACCAGATCATCAAGAAGACGCTTAGTGGTATATTCACTCTCAATATGCTCATTTAGCGTATGAGTATTATGATTTTTTTGACCAAGCTGATAACCCAATATCACAAAACCTATCATCATGAATACTGCCAAGACAGTTATAATATTCTTTTTACTATTACTCTTCTTTTTTCTTTTACGTGTTCTACGTCTAGTGGTACTCTTTTTGGCGGTGGATTTCTTTTTTGTACTTGTTTTAGATTTTGTTTTTGTCGATCTTACTGCCATATATTCCACTAAGTTTTAAATTTCAAATATTATAGCAAGTGAATTAGTAATTAGTAATTAGTATATGGAAATTAAAGAAAATATACGGAAAGTAGTGACTATTTTACTAACTAAAGATTTTTAGTTAGTTTGTAGTAGATTTGGAGGTTTGTGAGAGGAAGGCTACGAGTAGTAGCTGACCGAACACATCCTCCGAAGATGCTATGAAATAACTAAAAAGACTAGTTAGTATCTTGGTCTACGATTTTACCTGCAGAGATCCAAGGCATCATAGCACGAAGATCATTACCA
>CBFHPE010000061.1:0-10865 GCA_965657515.1 Sulfurovum sp. | reverse complement strand
ATTGCAGTTAGAACAGGACAACAAGGTACAAACATTGTCTCCTTCTATCTCCACCCAAATGGTGACATCTCACAATTAAGACTGAAAAGAGATATCGGATATCAGGCACTGGATCAAAATACCCTGGATGTTATCCGCATTGCATACAAAGACTACCCTCTTCCAAACAAAAAAACGAGGATCATCTTTCATGTGCAGTACAGCCTTTATTAGGATATAATATTTTATATCTACATTAAAAGGATATCTACATCATGCCTCTACTTGATAGTTACTGGATTAAAATACCGTGGTGGTCTGTTCGAAAAGCATCAAAGATTTTATGGTTAGCATCTTTAGGTTCTATACTTATAGGTGTTATCGTTTTTACTCTTTACATGAATTCCCTTCCATCGATCTCTACATGGCATAACACGATACTTGAAAATGAATTTAATACAAAATCAGAAGTTAAAGATTTCGATGGCTACATCGCACTTGAAGAAAAACTCTTTGAAGAGTTGGACACAGAGGTCTATGACAAAGTCCTAGCAGGTGAAAAAAACAAGATCAACCGTTACACCAAAAACAGTTTTTCTGACCCAAGACGTTGGGACAGAGCATGGAACAGATCATTTGAGCTTCCTGTTAAAAACCCTAAAATGGGTGTTCTTCTTTTACATGGCATGTCTGACTCTCCCTATAGTCTGCACACACAAGCCGAATACCTCCATAAACAGGGTATTTGGGTAGTAGGTATGCGTATGCCGGGTCATGGCACCGTACCTTCAGGACTTATAAAACTAAAATGGCAAGATATGGCTGCTGTTGTAAAGATCGGGATGAAACGTTTGGAAGAAAAAGTGGGTGCTAAACCCATTCATATCATGGGTTATTCAACAGGAGCACCGCTTGCGTTGAACTACACACTCTCATCTCTTGATGATACATCATTGAGAACTCCCTCTGGTCTTATCTTCTACTCTCCTGCAATAGGTGTAAGCAAAGCTGCACCTTTTGCTGTATGGCAAGGCCGTTTAGGTAATCTACTGGGCGCACAGAAATTAAGCTGGAATGACCTTGCCCCAGAGTTTGACCCTTTCAAATACGCTTCATTTGCTGTCAATGCAGGAGACCAGGTCTATCGTGTATGTACTGAGGTACAAAAACAATTTGACAGATATGAGCATAAAGCAGATAAAAAACCTTTCCCTCCTGTACTAAGTTTTGCATCTATCGTAGATTCTACGGTTTCAGTCAGTGATATTGTAAATAAATTTTATAAACGTCTCCCTAAGGGAGAGCATACACTTGTACTTTTTGATATCAATCACGACTTCAGTACAAATCATTTCATCAAGGAAAATGTTACAACTTCTTTAAATTCTCTACGAGAAACATCTCAAGGCTCAAACTATACTTTTGATCTGATATCTGATATCAATGCAAGTAACGGAGAGTCAATGTTGATAAGAGATGGTGTAACTACAAAGGGACTCTCGTTACATTGGCCAAAAGGGCTCTATTCTCTCTCACATCTTTCACTGCCTATAAGTAGTAATGATCCGCTCTATGGAGATAAAAATGCGCCTAAAAGTCCAGGAGTAAAACTAGGTCATTTGGCTATATATGGAGAGACAGGAGTACTACAGACCTCAGCATCATCACTGCTTAGACAAAGGTGGAACCCTTTCCATTCTTATACAAAAGAAAGGGTATTGGAGTTTATGAATATCAAATAAAGTGTCTATTGAGCTTGTGGCACTTTATTCATTGGTATTACGGGAGCTGGTGCTTGATTTTTAGCACCCAATGATTTTAAAGACCCTATGGTATCTTCTATACTTCTATCATTTATCTCTTTAGCAGAGCTAATCAGCTGATACTCTTCTTCAAAATCAAGTGATGTCCCGTATGATAAACCTTTTGCTGCTTTATATTCACCTATAGCCTTGCGGGTTCCAGGTCCCACAGCACCATCGATCTTTGTAAAATAAAATCCATGTATCTTTAAAGCAGTCTGTATCTTCTTACCTTTGGTACGGCTGTCTGTACCTCTGGCTATAAGATATCTGTCAAATTCAAACAATGTGCCTAAAAAGATGAGTGCATCTCTAGCTTCAGGTTTTAAAGATGCTGAGTTACCGATCTCATAAGCGATATTCATCTCTTTGATCGCTGACCTTGTCTCAAAAGAGTTTACCTCACCATCTATACGTCCACGATAAAAGCCTAAACTCGTTAGTGCTTTTTGGATCTTCATTTCTGAGGTATTTTGTGGAGCAACATATTTTTGTTGATACGATGTATTGGATTGTCTGCTTGGTGCAGGAGCTGCTGCAGGTGCAGGTTTGTTAGCATTATAAACTTCATTTGTTATCACGGATCCCACAGCACCACCTACCAGCCCACCTACCAGTCCATCTGCAAAATCAGCGTACGCTACACCACCTACAAGTAAAGTACCCATAAGTACACCAGAAACATTTTTAACTTTTATCATCATCACACTCCTTATAATATTGATTATTCTAAGATAATAAAGCTTACAAACAATAAATATACTTTATATCTCAAGAAAGTTTTGTATAATCAATATAAAAATATCTGGGATATAAGATCATATGGGTAATAACACTTCCAAAAAAAAGAGCTATACTGAAGATGTCGTACTGAACAAAATACTAAAAGACATCTCTGAAGAGAACCTCGAAAATGATACTTCTTCTCAAGAGCATACTACACATCATAGTTACGAAGATGACCTCATTAAGCTTTATAGAAAAAAAGATGCAGAAGAACAACGACAAACGTATATCAATATCGTAAAGATCATAGCGTTTTTATCTATATTGATCATTCTTATCTTTATCTTTACAAATTATATTGATACGATCATAGATGAACCAGAACAAGTCAAAAAAACAGTAACTCCTACTCCCCTTCCTAAAGTAATAAAACCATCTAAACCTATGCAGGTCGAAACTGTTATAATAGAACCAAAGAAGATCATCCCTCCTAAAAATGAAACTAAAGAGATTAGCAAGACCGTAGTTGAAGAACCAGTAAAAGATGTAAGAACAGAAAGAGAAATAGCTAAAGAGATGCTGTTACAGCAGATGAAAAATTAATATTTATTTTTGATCTGATCCTGTTTCTTTTTCTTCTTCTCTTCATATAACCTGTAAGCCACATAATAATCATAGATATTAGAGATATAAGTGACTGTTTCAGCTCCTATCTTCTCTGCTGCTATGACCTCAACATTGTCAAACCATATATTTGGATCATAGCCTCTTTGTTTTGCAGTTCTTCTTAGTTCTATGACACGTCTCGGCCCAGCATTATAGGCAGCAAACGCAAAAAGTGTTTGATTAAAGGCATCCATCTCATCATTTTCAAAATAACGGTCTATGAGCCAACGGAGGTATTTTGTTCCGGCATGAATATTAGGCTCCAGATTTCTGATATTACCAACCTTCATTGATTTTCCTGTTGCTGGTAAAAGTTGCATCACCCCTATTGCACCTGATCTACTTTTAGCTTTTTGATCCAGTTTAGATTCTTGATATGCCTGTGCAAGAACCAGATGAGGATTTAGATCGTACTGTAGTGAATATTTTTGAAAAAGTTTGACTACTTTTTCAAATTTTTGTAGCTCTTTTTTATTTACAGTAAGTTTTTCGAATTTGAACTTATCCGTATAACGCCGTATCAATATATTTCCCAGTAAGCTACCGGCTTTATGAGTTTTTATAAATTTATTGATCTCTTTCATAAGCTTTGGACTGTCTTTCCTGATCATCCATGCGAGATCATCATCTGCTTTTATGACAATGTCATTATGAAGTTTTATGTCTGTTAATACTTTTGACCAGAATTTTGCTTTATACTTATCCATCAAAGTTATACCTATAAGTCCTGCATTGATCATCTCCAGAACGTCTTTTCCTTCCATATGTTCAGGTACTATTTTTATTTGTATCTTTTCCTTACCTCCTTTCTGAAGATCATTGTTCATTTTTTCAAGATATTCATAATAACTTGATGCACGATGTACATATACCTCTTTACCAGCAAGATCATCCATAGTATTTATTTTGGGAGAAGAAGGCCCTGTAACCACAATGACATTAACATCTGTTACATAAGGATCAGAAAAGTTGATCTTCTCTTTACGTTTCTGGGTTATAGATATATCTGCCATTGCGATATCTCCTCTACCCTGTATTAAGCCTGGTATCAACTTGCTTTTAGAGACAGGTACGAATACTACACGGGTTTTAAAGTATTTGTTTTTGTGAGGGAAGTGTTTGTTGATCTGTTTTTCAAACAGTTTCATATACTCATAGCTGAACCCGCTCTTTTTCCCTTTATCAACATGAAACATTATCTCTGAAGGTATTACAAGCACACGAATGACTCGACTTTTTAACATACCGTCAAGATCACCTGAGTATGTACTCAAAATATTTTCCAGAAGAGGTTCAGTATGATTTAGATCCCATATATTCTTTTTTATAGGAGCAGATATCTCAGGAAGAGACTCTTTCGTATGATCTGGGTCTGACACAGTATCTTCTGTTGAAAAAGATAAATATATAGCTAGTATTCCGAAAAATGTAAGCGCTAGAAGAAGCAAGGTCTTAAAAGAAACTTTTTTCACTATCTACTCCCAACACACTATATTTTTATGAGACTCATGAGTCTTTTTCTATTTTAGATTATAATATCATAACAATACTTCATAGGATAACCATGCACTCATATATAGGTATTCACCACTTTTTACCCAAAACACACTATCAACCTTTAGGAGACTTGATTCCCCTTATTGATCAAACGTTGTCAGATCAAAATGCAGAAAATATTATAGAGCAAGACCTCTTTCCTCGTTTTAAAGACAACATACTTCAGTGTATGAAAGTGTATTATAAACTTGTTGGGATTGATGAGGAAGTCATCGCAGGGCAAGGAAGAGTTGAGCCTAAAGGTGTCCTCCCTCGTTATACGGAAAGCCTGATCGGATATTTCCAGGAGTTAGAAAAGCAACTTCCCTCAAGTAGAGAGATCAAAGTTTTAGAATACTCTGGGGTCAATACGATCAAAATTCGATACAAATATACTGATTCTGTGATTAAAAAAGTGATCAAGCTAGGACTTAAAAACCCAAAACTCCTTGAAGAACCTTTAAAGATCTTTTTAAAAGGCGGTGCACTTCATGATCTCATAGGTATGCTTTTTGTCTGTTCCTATCCACATGAAAAAGAATGGGTAGCCCGTACTCTATATAATTTTTTCGAGTATGACAATCGAACAGATGATCATCTTTTATACGGATTTTACAGAGTAGAAAAGAAGAGTGGATACCGCGGTTTACATTGTGATCATACATTTTTTAATCCTCGGTTTGATGCTGCAGTCTCCACAGAGAATGATACTATTTCGGTTGATCCAAATGCTATATTTACAGAACTTGATGCTGAAGATAAGGGTATCGATGTACTTAGAAAACTAAAGAACTATTTTAATGTGGAGATTCAACTTCATACGACTTTTGAAAACCTATGGTCATCTATGGAGCATACAAACAACTATAATATCCAGGCCAAAGGTGCTGGGCGTAATGCGAAGATAACAGTACAGTGGAAATTACTCTCAGAAGCAATGAAAAACATTGAAGATCAATTTGAACGACTACAGATCGATACAGAACAGGCACGTTTTGAAGTAGTACATCATGAAGAATACCTTCCAGTCAAAACACTCTTAGTTTCACTGGGGTCTAACAGTCACCAAATCCATAGTGCTTCTGTAAAGAAAATAGAAGATCTTGAAGATCTTTTAAAAAGTCATGAAATTTCAAGACAGGATTATGTATCTCAGTTGCAAACACTGGCCTCTTATATTGATGATTTTGCTTTGGAACAAAAGGACCTTACTGTACAAAATATTTTCAAAATACAAAGTGCTTTTATCTATTTTGGCTTGGCAAATCAACGTGAGTATTTTAATACTGAAGATATACGTCAATTTGCTAAAAAATCCCTAAAGTCTTATGAAGACATCGGTAATTTTTTATCTGCCAATCCAAAAATTGCTAAAGGAGCCCTCCTCCATATTGTCACTATTTTCCGTTATCTTTATTTGGCCCAGAAGTACGGAATGGGATTGATGAATCCTCCTAAAGAGGTATTTACAGATGAGGATGTTCCTGCAGTCAGTTATGAAAAAAGTCTCACTTATTTTAAAGTAGCACTCTCTTTGCTAAATAATTTAGAAGATGAAGACATGCAATATTTTAGAAACGACAGTTCAAATTCTCTAAAGGTCATTTATCAGTTTGATACTTTTGCAAGAGAGTGGGAACTGTTTAATCAAAATGATACTGCCCAAAATGTAGAGATAAGCAGAGATATCCAAAGATTCAGAGAACGCTATCTAACACCTGAACTACTTGGAAAATTCAATACATTGCTTGAGTCTGATAAGATCAAAAACATAGGATTTGTGGTTAAATTTTATACTGCACAGGTTTGGCATGGTTTCATCCAGCCTATCGACGCATTAAAACAGATCATCAAATACTCAGCATATGACAAGATAAAAGCAAGTGATCTTTTTTATTATGAACTGGCTGCTTACAGAACTTTTAATAGACAAAAAGGAAATTCTATCTCAGATACTGTTAGTCTTGAACACTCCAAGAATTACCACAGAAAAAACATGATCCAGTTACTCTTTCGTATCAAACGCAATGAACTTATGTATAAATTTCATAAAGCAAGACTTGACTTTGAACAGTTAACACAAACCCGTTTCAAAGTTGATCATTTCAGTGAGACTATCAGCAAAGAGGATGAATAAGATTGAATATCATACTTTTTTGGGTTCTATCTTCTTTGCATAGAGTAACAACAGTATCCCTATAAATACGATAAATGCAGTGACATACAGTGTACTGTTGTAATTTCCAAAATGTTCTATCAAAGCGACACTGTAAAGAGGTGCCCCCACCTGACCTATACCATAGGCTGCTGTCATTGCTCCCATGAGTACCACAGGGTTTTTCCCGGCCAATTGACCACCAAGATTTAAGAAAAGTGCCACTAGTCCTATAAAGGTGCTTCCATAAAGTGCACCACTAAGCAAATTTAAGTACATGTTTGTACTAAATGCAGGTATAAGGATCCCAACGATTTGTAAAGCCATAGCAACGATAATAACATTCACACTGCCATACTTATAGGCAAGTCTCAAACAAATGATAGAAGAAGGAATACCTGCGATACCTACTATCAGCCAACCAAGATTTCCATACCCATCCAAGCCCTCAAGAGAGTTTATGATATCTGGTAAAAAAGTACCTTGAACCACAAAGCCAACACCCTCAGTAAAATAAGCCAAGATGAGAAGTATGACATAGGTAGAAAATATCGATTTAGACAGTGTATGTTTCACCGCTTCTTTTTTTATCTTCTTATCAAAAGATAGAATGTAAAGAGAGTAAATAGTGCCAATAATTCCAAAAATAGATAAAGTAAACCAAGCATCAGTCCATGTCCCGTCTCTAAGTACATACTGGCTTATGAGCTCAGGGACAGCTATCGAAAAACCTATACCGCTAAAGTGTATACCCATAGCTTTTGTTTTATTTTCAAAATTCAGCTTGATCATGACTATAGCACCACCAACGATGAGAACCATCGCTGAACCAAATCCGGCGATAATTCTTGAGACTAACCATAGTGTTTCATTTGTCGTTGTAGCCAGCACAAATGTTGTCACGATACTTATGAACATCCCTAGCCTAAAGTACTTGACCTTTGTATTGATGTCTTTGATAAATATTGAAAAAGTTGCCCCTGCCAAATAGCCTGCAAAATTAAATGATGCTAACACACCGGCATAGGTAAGTGATAAGTGGTCTTCAAGCATGGGAGGAAGAAGTGAAGTAAAAGCAAACCGTGCCACACCCATACCAACGATTATAGCTACTATACCAGCAAGAAGGATGGCAGTGTTAGAGTTTTTGTCTAAAAGTGTTTTTATCATATTGACTTTTTTTAGATTATAGGGACACTAGGCTTAAAATGCGACCTAATAGTGAATTAGAGGTACCAAACTATGTACAGATAAAGATATTGAGGATTTAAGGACCTATAGTATAGTCATTTCTGAACATCTTTATTTTCAAATATACCCTTACTATTAACCCTAAAAAGTTGTATACTATAAGTATATAAGTTAAAGGATGAAACATGAAAAAAACAGATTTGCTAAAAGATAGAAGAAACTTCTTTTCTAAGTTGTTCTTAACAGGTGCAGGGAGTTTGACATTATTATCACTTTCTGGGTGTGGAGGCTCCAGCAGTTCAGACAGTGCTGCAGGACAATTGACTGACGAGCAAAAAGATGAGCTCTTCTTTATCTACCAGGAAGAAAAACTCGCAAGAGATGTTTATATCACACTGGGTAACCTTTATGCAGATGCAGATACAAACACATTTGCCAGTATTCAAAAATCTGAGCAGAGACACATTGATGCAGCACAGATCTTATGTGAAAAGTATGGTATAGATCTAAGTAGCGTAAATGAAGACGGAGTTGGTAATTTTGTATTACCAGTACTCCAACAGTACTATGACAATTTAGTAGCCCAAGGTTCCATCTCTTTACTAGAGGCATACAAAGTAGGTGTATTCATAGAAGAACTAGATATAGACGATCTCACACATGCCATTGAAGACCTTGATATGCCAGAAGACGTCATAAGCACATACACAAATTTACGAGAAGGTAGCTATAACCACCTTGAAGCTTATGAGACGGCTATAGAAAATTATTAGAATAAAATCTAGCTAAGCAAGTAAATCCCTCTACTTGCTTGCTCAAAAAAAGTTTCTTTTAACAAAAATACCAAAATATCATTTTCCAAAGAAGTATTAATATATATCGTTTTATAATGAATTTAGATGCTTATAGCCATAAGGAGCACATCATGGGTCATGTATTTAAAACAACGTTGCTTATACTTTTTTCCTCTACCTTTGCTTTTTCTACAGCAAGTGGACCAGATCACTTTAATGTACGTGGTGTGGCTTCAGATGATGTGTTATGGATGCACCCTACCGCGAACTATAAGTCAAAAAAGATAGGAAAAATCCCATACAATGCAAGATGCGTAAAAAACCTTGGATGTAAGGAACGATGGTGTGAAGTAAATTATAAAGGTACTGTAGGTTGGGTCAATGGTAAATATCTTGAAGAAAGTGGAAATTGTTTAGACCAAAAGAGTATCCACCCTACTCTATCCAATACTAAGTTCGATCAACTCATGATGCAGATATATGGTCGCATGGACACACGTATAGCAAGTCGCAGAGATCATATACAAAAAATCAATGATTTTCTTCATACTGCTTCGCTCTTACTTATCAAAAAACATAAACTTGAAATTCAGATGCAAGAGTTCAGACGACATCAAATGGCTGCTGTAGGCACACCTCCCAAAGTAACAACTGTTATGCGTGCATTAGATTCCATAGAGAAACTTAACGGTACCAGCATTATTGACCATAATGGTAATACGCTTACAACCATGACCCAACTCAAAGATGCATACAGTAAAGCAGCCAAAGAATCGATGCAAATGCAAAGAGATAATTATACATCTGAGAACACAAGAGAATCAGACTTCTCCAAACTTGAAGAGATTATAATAAAATCAGGGTCTTCAGAACAAAAAAGTGAGATAAAAAAATCAGAAACTATGCGATTAAAAGGTGAGTATAGATATTATAAAAAGATATTAGACAATGCTTCTATTTGGTCATTATCTGACCGTGATGTAGCACAACAAAAGCCTTTGTTCTATCCAAAGACTTTTATTATTGAACTTCTTTATGATAAATACAAGTTAGAACTGATCCGTTCAGGAAAAACATATGATGCCGGTGAACTTATAAAAAGAACACAAAATATAGAAGAAAAATCCATAGCACGGAAACATCAATTTAATGAAGATTATCTATATGAACTTCGCACAAGACCAGATCGGCTAAAGAAGAAGTTTTAACTTCTCCTATTTTTCAAGTTCAAAAAGCTCGTGAAGGTTTTCTTGTTTTCCAAAACCATAATTTAAGGGCTCTTTTCCTCTTATCTGTGGTGTTAGATCAGGATATTTTCTTTTAAGTTTATCCAGTGCTCTTTTTGCCCCATCATGCCCCTGTGCAACAGCTTTTTCATACCAGAATATAGCTTTCTTCTTATCTTTCATCACCTCATCACCATCCTCATAAAGCTCTCCTAACATATATTGAGCCTCAACATAACCATGCTCTGCGGACTTTATGATATTATCGATCATCTTTTTCATATCTGCCTGAATATCACCATACCCATCTTCGTAAACCATGGCAAGTAAGAAGTAAGCTTCTGCACTACCTAAGGATATAGCTTTATTAATATTATCTATGATCTCATTCCATAATTTATCAGATGTTGCTTTCGTATATTTTTTAGGATCTTTATAATACTCATCAGCGAGTAACTTGGCCTTATCAAGATAAGGCTGAGGATCTTCAGTTATAGTTGATGCACTCTTTTGATCACCTCCCATGTATGGTATGGGAGGAGCATTATGATGATTTTGTCTAAGGACCTGAACATTTTCTTTTTTGTCTGAAGTGTGTATTTTAGATATCATACCAACTGCTGGTGGAATATAGGCATCAACAGCGGTTGCAACTATGGCTTTCTCTTGGACCTTACTTACCTTCCATTCTCCCACTTCCATCTCATCTCCAAATGAGGTTTTATGATAGAGGTTAACTTTATCTCCTATCTGTATGTTTTTTACACTAGGAACTTCTATCTTGACGGTG
>CBFHPE010000060.1:0-10980 GCA_965657515.1 Sulfurovum sp. | reverse complement strand
ACAGAAGATCTTCACCCACTTAAATTTGATGAGATCGAAAAAGGTCAAGAGATCAAAGGTGTGATCAGCTTTATCGATGGTAACTCTGACAGAATCAGAGTTTCTGTAAAAAGACTTGAGCGTCAAGAAGAGAGAGAAGCTATGGAGCAACTTAACCTTGACCAAGATGACAGCATGACTCTAGGTGATGCTTTTGGTGATAAATTCAAAAAATAACAGATACTTTTACCAATATAGCAACTCCTTTTAGGTGTTGCTATAGTATAACAGAAGGCTCACATACGAGCAGTCGTATGTTACCCTCCTAAAAAAACCTCCAAATTTTAAATATAAAGGACAGAAATGTCAATGAAAACTATAGTTGTTTGTGATCATATTCATCAAGATGGATTAGATATTCTTGCTAATGACAGTGAAATAAATTTTATAAATGCAGCGGATGAACCTAAAGACAAACTTATTGCAGAGATCATACCTCAAGCAGATGTTGCTATCACAAGATCATCTACAGATGTAGATGATGCTTTTTTAGAAAATGCTAAAAATGTGACTGCCGTTGTACGTGCAGGTGTGGGTGTAGATAATGTTGATATCCCAGGTTCATCTAAACAAGGTATCGTAATTATGAACGTGCCTACTGCAAATACTATTGCAGCAGTTGAACTTACGATGGCACATATGCTTTCAGCTGTAAGAACATTCCCTTATGCACATAATAATCTTAAACTTGACCGTGTATGGAGAAGACAGGACTGGTATGGTACAGAGCTTAAAGATAAAAAGCTTGGTGTCATCGGGTTTGGTAATATCGGATCACGTGTAGGTATTAGATCTAAAGCATTTGAAATGGATGTTGTGGCGTATGACCCTTATGTCGATGCTTCAAAAGCGACAAATGTAGATGTAAGATATACAAAAAACTTTGAAGATATCTTAGCCTGTGATATCATCACTATACATACGCCTAAAAACAGTGAAACTATCGGTATGATTGGTAAAGAAGAGATAGCAAAGATGAAGGATGGTGTTATTCTCATTAACTGTGCAAGAGGGGGTCTTTATGATGAAGATGCACTTTTGGAAGGACTTAAGTCTAAGAAGATAGGTTTTGCGGGTATTGATGTATTTAACAAAGAACCTGCAACAGATCATCCTTTACTTGACCTTGACAATGTGACAGTGACACCTCACCTTGGAGCAAACACAAAAGAGTCACAAAAGAACATTGCTATCCAAGCAGCAGAAAATGCAATCTCTGCAGCAAAAGGTATCTCATACCCTAACGCATTAAATTTACCTATAAAAGAGAATGAATTACCAGATTTTGTAAGACCATATTTGGAATTGATACAAAAGATCGGACATCTTTCTGCACAGATAACAAGATCTGCAGTGAAGTCTATTAAGGTGATGGCATCAGGTCCGGTTGCTGATCATATTGAGTCTTTGGGAACATTCGCAACAGTTGGTGTACTCACAGAGTCATTGAGTGACCAAGTAAACTATGTGAATGCTGAGTTTGTTGCTGATGAACGTGGTATTGAAATAATGAAAGAAGTAAAACCTAACAACAGCGGGTTTACCAACAAAATTGGTATCAAACTTACGACAGAAGAAGGAGTTATCGCTATTGACGGTACAGTATTTGATGATACTGAACAGCGTATTATTGAGATCGATGACTATATCCTAGATGTTGAACCAAAAGGGACAATGATCTTCTTTAAGAACACAGACACACCGGGTGTGATAGGTCATGTTGGTATGATCATGGCAGATAATGGATTGAACATCTCTGACTTTAGACTAGGTAGAGACAGCCAAGGACAGGCATTGGCAGTGGTTCGCGTTGATGGTACTGTCACAACAAAAATTTTGGATGAACTTACATCATTAGATGCATTCATCAGCGTAGCCCACGCTAGTATATAACTGCTCAATACCTTTTATAGTATAGATTCGTAACTCTATGCTATAACTATAATATATATTAATAATAATTTAATCTTATATAATATATAATAACTCCTCTATTAAACTCAAGAAAGTACGATGTAAGCAACTTACATTGTACTTTGGTTATAATAAATACTAATATTGGAGATTATAATGTCAATAAAAAAATACATTTCTATATTTCTTTGTACTTCATTTTTTCTTTCAGCAGGTGTGGAAAATCTAACACTCACTGAAGCGATAAAAAAATTAGATACAAACAACCTGGAATTAAAAATATCACGTTTTAATGAGCAGATGAAAGCTTATGATGCCATAGCAGCCAAAGGCCATAATTATGGTAAATTAGATCTTTCTGTGTCTGGACTACGCTCCAATGATGCAGGAAATGTTTTTGGTTTTAAATTACAGAGCAGGGAAGCAACATTCGGTGATTTTGGCTTTGCGGAATTCAATCCTTCAAATCCAAATATACTCGATGTTCAACCAGAAGCACTTAACTATCCTGAAGCACGTAACCATTACCAAACAAAACTCTCTTATATGTTGCCTATATATACAGGTGGTAAACTGACTGAATACGGGCGTATTACAGATGCCATGCAACGTATGAGCCAGTATGATACAGAGAAACTGCTCAATGAAAAAGTATTTCAAACTAAAAAGGCATTTTATGACATCTCTCTGGTTGAAAACTATATTGTAAACCTTTCTAAGATAATTAAAAATATTGATAGACTAGAGGATATCGTTAAATCAATGAAGAGGGAAGGTTATGCACAAGAGATCGATATGCTTGAAGTTCAGTCACGTAAATCTGAAGCACTCAGTATGTACAATCAGGCAAAGTTAAACAAAGATCTGGCGTATCAGTTTCTCTCTTTTTTGTTAAATGAGGAGATAAGTTCTATTGTGAAAGAGAATGATATGGCTGTCATGCCTAAAATCAATACAGCAACTATAGAAGTCAATAACATAGATATACAAAAAGCGCTTTTAGGACTCGAAGTAACTAAAATGGCATTAAATGTAGAACAGTCAAATTATTTACCAACAGTAGGTGCTTTTGGTGAGTATGGATCTGCAGACAATGAATTGTGGAATGAGTTTTCTCAAAAAGATGCTTATACAGTAGGTGTACAATTAACATGGAATATTTTCAACGGTGGTATAGATGATGCCAATCTTGAAAAAGCAAAAGTAAATTATATGAAAGTTGAGCAACAGGTCTCTTTGGCAAAATCTGGCATAGCGTTACAGGTGAAAAAACTCGAAACAGAGATCTTAAGTAAAAATGCAGATGTGAAAAGCAATCAAAAACAACTGGAATTTGCTGAAAAAGTATATGAGAATTATCAAACCAGATATAAAGAGGGTATTGTTTCTATTTCAGATGTACTTATAAAGCAGTCCAAACAGTTAGAAGTTTTATTGCAGTTACTGACATTAAAAAATGAACGTAATACAAAGATATTTGAATTAAACAGCATATTGAACCAAGGAGTAAACAATGAATAATTTTATAAAAATGAGCATAATGTTATTACTGAGTGTATCATCACATGCGTTGCAGATCAACTTAAGTGGATCAGTGATCTCTGAAAATCAAAAAATGATGACCAGCAGATATATGGGGTATGTTAAAAAAATGCATGTATCTGAAGGTGATATCGTTAAAAAAGGACAACTCCTTTATGAGATAGATACAACGGAGATAGAATCTGCTGAGAGACAAGTTGACCTTGCTATCTCTCAAGCACGTATTGGACTTCAGATGAACAAGAACCAATATAACAATGTTTTAACCAATCTTGCAAGACATGAAAGACTATATCAAAAGAAAATGGTCTCTAAATATGAGTTTGAAATGTTACAACTAGCAGCTAAAAACCTTGAAGATATGGTAAAAATATCAGAAGAGCAGGTAAAACAGGCTTTGGCAAAAAA
Organism: Sulfurovum sp.; assembly: GCA_965657515.1. GTDB lineage: Bacteria > Campylobacterota > Campylobacteria > Campylobacterales > Sulfurovaceae > Sulfurovum. The sequence continues at coordinate 7,077 of CBFHPE010000060.1, read as the reverse complement.
GGATGAAGTTTTAAATCAGTATAATTACTTGAAAATACATGCACCAAATGACGGTGTGATCGTGGCCAAAAAACTTAATGAAGGTGAAATGGCAGTTCCGGGTATGCCGGCAGTTATTTTAACGGATCTGAGTCATTTGAATATTATATCAGAGTTGAGTGAAACGCAACTGCGATATATAACTATTGGTAAAGAGGTAGGTATTGAGATTCCCTCTATTGGATTTAAAACAGTAGGGAATATTATATCGATCATACCTAACTCAAATCCAATGACACACAAGTTTAAGATCAAAATAAAGTTTGATCAAAAGGGACGTTCTGTGTACCCTGGGATGTATACAAAAATTATCATTAAGTAGGTAGTATGGAAACAAAAAAAGAGTATGAGATCATCAATATAGCGGGAAAACTTGCAAAAGGTTTTCTGCGTAACCCACTTACATCTGTTCTTGGAGCATTTTTACTTATCATGGGGTACATGGCACTAAGTACAATGCCAAGAGAGGAAGATCCACAGATCGCGATCTCTGGAGGTGGTGTTATTGTGGCGATGCCTGGTGCCACTCCTAAAGAAATAGAAAACATTATTATTAATCCCTTAGAAAGAAAATTAAGAGAAGTTAGAGGTATAGAACATATTTATGGTCAAGCCTTTGATAATTATGGTGTTGTTTCTGTGATGTATTATATCGGTGAGGACAGAGAGGACTCTAACCTCAAGCTTTATGATAAAGTAATGCAAAATATGGATATGATGCCACAAGGTGTGATGCAGCCAACTGTAAAACCTTTTGATATCGATATCGATATTCCAATTATTACCATTGCTTTTTATCCTAAGGCGGGACATGATGTAGATGATGTAAAACTTTTTAATACTGTAAGAGAAGTACAGCAGAAGCTTAACGCAGTTGATGCGGTGGCAAAAACTACACTCAAAGGTGCACGTAAAGCACAATACAATATTGAAGTAGATATGGGAAAACTATCAGCGTATCACCTCTCTCTTGGTCAGATCATGCAAGCAGTACAATCTGTTGCAGTGGATGTTCCTGATGTAAAAGGACGAACAGAAGCCAATAAACTTGTTATCTTTGGTGTGAAGAATGCCATTGAAAGTGTGGAAGATGTAGGTGATGTGATCGTAGCACAGTATATGGGGTCACCGATATACCTAAGAGATGTTGCAGAGGTCAGCGAGGGTATAGATATACAAAATTTTCAAACAGCAAAAATATTTGTGAAAGATGATGCTGAAGGATCGACATTCAGTAAAGAGAAAAATCAGATCACAATGACAGTGGCAAAACTTGCTGGTACAAATGCCGTATTTGTTGCAGAAGATGTCGTTGAAATATTGAAAGAATATGAAGCTGAGTTTGCAGAAAAAGGTATAGGTTATCTTATTACAAGAAACTATGGGGAAAGAGCAAATGAAGCGGTTAATGAGTTGATGCATCACTTGATCATTACGATTGTGATCATTGCATTGATGCTTGTTTTTGCTTTAGGATGGAGAGAATCAGTGATCGTAACGTTCACAGTACCTGCAATCTTGGCTGTAACACTTTTTACAGCATGGATGACAGGACAGACCATGAACCGGATTACACTCTTTGCACTTTTACTCTCTCTGGGACTTTTGGTGGATGCTGCTATTATTGTTATTGAAAATATACATAGACACCTTCATGCACATGATGCATGTGATAAGGAGATGTCTGAATTACTTGTTGAAGCAACAGATGAGATCGGGGCACCAACGAATATTGCAACTTTGGCCATTATTTTAACGATGGTCCCTATGGCATTTGTTGGGGGTATGATGGGTTCTTTTATGAAGCCAATACCTTATAATGTACCAGTAGCACTTATTGCATCACTGTTCATTGCGTATATTTTTACGCCATATTTGAGTTTAAAATTACTCAAGAAACCTGAACCTGGTCATGGTCATGGTCATGACCATTGTGATAGTGACAGTGAGAATAATGAGAAGAAAAGCTCTAAAAAAGGGAAAAAATAATGAAAAATCTTGAAAATTTTATTTATGCCATTTTGGAGAGTAAATTTAAGAAAAAGCTTGTGATCTTTTTGACTGCAGCTGCTTTTTTTCTTTCTCTTATGATGTTCCCTACAAAAATGGTACTTGCAAAAATGCTGCCAGGTAAAAGCGCCAATACTTTTTCTATCTATATTGATACACCTAAAGGTTCATCTAAAGAACAGACAAAAGAAGTAAGTGACTGTGTCACTGGTATTTTAACACAAGAAAAAGAAGTGATGAATATGGAACTTTTCTTGGCTCAGGGTATACCTTTGGATTATGCAGGTCTAGTAAAAGGTGCAAGTATGAAACATACTGAAAATCTGGCTGAGATCGCCGTAAACCTTACAGACAAGCATTATAGAGAAGAACCGTCATTTCTTATGGTTCAGCGTTTAAGACCAGTGATCCAGGAAAAGTGTGGACCATTGACAAGAGGTACCAATATTAAGCTTATTGAACAGCCATCAGGTCCTCCTACAATGGCTTCAATCGTAGTGGAAGTACATGGTGATGATCTCTCTAAAATAAGAAGCCTGGCTGTAGATGTAGCAGATGTATTGAGTGATACTGAAGGTCTGGTTGATATAGATCTTATGGCAGATGAAAATTATTATAAATATGAGTTGATTCCTGACAAAGAAAAGATAGCAAGATCCGGGCTCAGTGTAAAACAGGTGAATAACATTTTATATCTTGCGTTTGAAGGTATGGTCATAGCACATAAAAATTCAAAAAATTCACCAGACCAAATAGACATGTTCTTGGTTTTAGATGTAGAGAGTAAAAAATTACCAGTAGCGAATGAAAATGCCTTACAAAGTAAACTCTCTTCATTAAACCTCATGAATATGAGAGGCATGATGGTACCACTTTCTGAAGTTGTTGATATAAGAAAGGTAAGATCAAATCCAATGATCATGCATAAAGATCTTTCTCGTATGGTCAATGTTATAGCAGAAACAGATATGGTATCTCAAGTTTATCCTTTACTTGAGGCACGTGAAGAGCTTCTTGAAAGATTTGAAAATGATTATGTCATCACAAAAGCAGATATATCAACCTATATGTTTGACTTTACGCTTGAAGACAGACAGACACATGAAAAATATCTTATCCGCTGGGATGGAGAGATGAAAGTTACCTTAGATACCTTTAGAGATCTTGGTGCTGCATTCATCGCTGCACTTGTACTGATCTTTTTACTTTTGGTTATCTATTACAAAAGTTTTGCTATTTCAGGTATTGTACTACTAGGTTCGTTCCTATCATTAATCGGTGTGATCGTTGGACACTGGGTGGCAAACTGGTTTACTAATGAGACATTCTTCCTTACAGCAACTTCTCTGATAGGATTTATTGCATTGATTGGAATTTCTTCAAGAAACTCATTACTCCTCATTGATTTCGCACAGTCACTTATGGAGCATGAAGGTATGAAAAAACGTAGAGCTGTTGCTGTGGCTACAGCAACCAGAGCAAAACCAATTGCATTGACCGCAGTGGCAATTATATTAGGTTCTGCATTACTTGCCGGTGACCCTGTATTTGGTGGTCTTGGTGTAGCACTTATTTCAGGTACAGTAGCTGCTGTTTTTGTCTCATTATTGTTTGTTCCAGTACTGATGGACAATGCAAAAGCGATGGATTTTGATAAGCATCCTGTAGGAACTAGTAGCGATAGTATCTCTATAACAAAATAAATAAAAGTGTCACTGTTTTTATACGTGACACACTTTTACCCCTCTTAAATCATCCATCTGCTATAATCATCCATAATTTTTTTAAGGAGCTATCATGGCTACAATCGGTATGGGTGACATCAAAAAAGGTGCGAGACTCGAGATCACAGGAAACCCTTATAAGGTAACAGATTTTCAACACGTTAAACCGGGTAAAGGTGCAGCATTTGTACGTATGAAGATCAAAAATCTTGCAACAGGTAAAACGATAGAGAAAACAGTACATGCTGGTGATAAGTTTGATGTACCTGAACTTGAACAAAAAACAATGCAGTATCTTTACGATGATGGTGAGTTCCTTCAATTTATGGATACTACAACATTTGATCAGATAGGACTGACACATGAACAAGTAGGTAAAGATACTTTTTCTTTTATGATCGACGGTATGGAAGCAGAGATTCTTTTTCACGGTGGTAAAGCTATCTCTGTAGAGATCCCTCAAACAGTAGTGCTTAAGATCGTGGAGACACCTCCTAACTTCAAAGGTGATTCACAAGGTGGTAAAAAACCGGCAACACTTGAAAGTGGAGCAGTGGTTCAGGTACCATTTCATGTACTTGAGGGTGAGATGATCAAGGTAGATACAGTTGAAGGTAAATATTTGGAAAAGGCTAAATAGCCTTTTTCTTATTGTATAGTTTGGTGTTGTCTCTCGACAACACCTAGTGGGTATTATTATTTTTTCTGAAACATCTTTTCACAATCTTTAACCATCGCATCAGGTACAGTTGCAATCGTCATGAACTCTGACATTTTGAGCATAGGGTACATGAGTGATATGTAGTATTTAGGATCAAGTATTCTAGCTTTACCGTTTTCTATCAGTATAGGGTATGGAAGCATAGCCGCATTGTTTCTACCAATTCTTTTTGTAAACTTTCTTGTTCTTTTTCTCAGCTCGATACCTATAAGCGTTGAACCGTTTTCAAGTTTTTGGGTAAATACAAGACGTTTATTTCCTTTAACTCTCTCTAGAAGATCATTACCTGTAGCTACTTCAATCATATTGTCATATTTTGGCATACCATTCATGAACTGATATTGAGGTAAGAGTTGGAACTTGAGAGCATCTTTAGAGTTCTTCAATCCAGGGAAATGGATGATCAGTGTGTCTAGTATCTTCTTAGCAGATTGTTCATCAAACTCTTTTTGCATGAAAGCTTTTGCCAAGTAAAGAGGGTTTGTAATACTGATAGTCTTTTCTTTCGTGTCCACAAGCACACGTAATGTGGCCATAAAGCCTTTGTTTGACTTACTTGCCATACTCACTAAGGCATCGTTAGTAAAGACCACAGAGATGAGGTCACCTTTTTTATTGACCGGTGCTGAACTCAAGTGTTTGAATCCAGCAGTTTTAAGTTTCTCTTCTACTGCAGATACATCCATAAATTTGCCACGCAGGTATGCAGATATTCTTCCTGAATAAGTTTGACCAATTCTTGTATTTGATGATTTTTTAACTTTCTGTCGTTTATCAAAACTGTGTGGTACATAGTTAGGCGGTACACGTTTAGAAAATTTAATACTTCTGTCGTTTACATCATGTTTATTAAAATTAATAGCTTTTGGTACGGTAGGTACTGTAGGAAGGCTTATCTTTACAGTTGAATCAGGCGTTTTTATACGTTGTTCTGTTGTCTTGGTAGTCTTAACTTCTTGTTTCACTTTTTCTACAGTATCTGCAGCTTTAAGCGTAGGAGATTCTACTTTAGCTAGTTTTTTGACAGGTTCTTTTGTTGCTTTTTTATCTTCAGTTGTTTTTGCTTCGGTTGTCATAGCTTTAGATGTTTTGTCTGATGCCAAAGCAGTAGAGCTAGCTAAAGGATTCACGTTTGCTATAGGTTTCATACCATATTCAGTAAGTATCGCAGGTATTTCAGTGTCAAGTCTCTCTACAAGACCTAGGCGTTTTTCATCTGTGATATCTAGTGTATCTGACCAGTTATGTAGTCTGAACATTCCAACTACCACTTTATTTGTACCTTTTCTAATATACATGTACATTGTACAAGGGGCAAAAAGGCCGGCTTCCGGTCTTGCTCCTTCATTGTCAAAGACATGGTATGAGAACTCCAAATGACAAAGAGAGTAGGTCCAGAAAGCATTATATTCAGAGAGTATCTCTTCTGCATCACTTGTAGAGTCCATAAAGTTGTAATATCCTGCTATGAGGTAGCCTTTATTGATAAAGGCTAATTCAAAGCTATTTTGAAATTCATCAAGAAAATCATCTATATCTCCATCTTCAGGCATTTCAAATTCATATTCGAAATTGATCATAGTCTGTTCAGGTAGTTTTTTGTATGGCATGTATGATTTTTTACCACCAATTGTATGGCCGATGGTAGAATCCAATGCTTTAAATGGAGCTGAGAATTTAGCTCTTACTTCTTTGTCCTGAATATCTAAGATATCAAGCATGACTTTAGGCATAAGGTGACCAATATGGCTTACATTTTCATCAAGTTTCTTATGAATGAGCATATTAAAAGGTGCAAATCCTGCTACACGAGGATCTATATTCAGTAGTGGTAAAATAGTTGAACTTCTGACAACTGGCATAAATGATAGTACATCAAGTACAGTTGAACCCCATTTGGTTTCATACTGGTCATTCACACGCTTATGTGGATCTGACAAATTAAAGCCAATACTTTTTAACTTTTTTTCAACTAGATCATTGTATTTTTCTTGAGCATTTCCATCAACAGTATAGAAAACTGCAAGTGCATCATCATGTGTTTCTAGTTTTGCAGTTGCAACAAGTAAAGCAGGTACTAAAATACCTAGGCTCAATATCAGTTTTTTAACATTGTACATGTAAATCCTTTGGACAAGAATATATTTTTATAGGGTAGCATAGAGTTAATATATATAATAAATGGAAGAAGGTGATTTGGTTCAAAATAAGTGAAAAGCTACTAAAAGTGACTGGTATTTTTGTACTTATTAAGAGGGATAAGCCCTCTTAATAATGTATGATGATTAAAGATCGTTAGAGATCGTTTTAGTAGAATCATTTACGTTGTCTGAAACAGATTTAACTGATGCAGATGTTTCTTGTGAAACAGATTTTACAGAATCACGAGCACTTTCATTTGTTGAAATAACAGATGCTTTTGTATCACCAGAGATCGTTTTTGTAGAATCATTTGCATTTGTAGCTACTGATTCAACAGAGGCTTTAGTATCAGCAGATACATTAGATGTTGTTGAATTCATGTCATTTGAAACTGTTCTCACTGAGTCTTTTGAATCAGTAGAAACTGTTTTTGTTGTATCT
>CBFHPE010000059.1:0-11119 GCA_965657515.1 Sulfurovum sp. | reverse complement strand
ATCGCTTCATCATCTGTTACATAATCATAGATCACTTTACCTTGTTCCATAAGATATGAGTGTTCTGGTCCAATACCCGGATAGTCAAGTCCAGCCGAGATCGAGTAGGCCTCTTCTATCTGTCCGTCATCTGTTTGCAAAAGGTAGCTCAGTTGTCCATGAAGTACACCAGGTCTTCCAAGTGCAAGTGACGCACCATGTTCACCGCTTTGTAGACCTTTCCCTCCAGCTTCTATACCGATACACTCAGTATTAGGCTCATCTATAAAATGGGCGAACATTCCTAAAGCATTAGAACCTCCACCGATACATGCCAAGACATAATCAGGTATTGTATTATTATGTTCCAGTAACTGGTTTTTTGCTTCGTAACTGATAATGGCCTGAAAATCACGTACCATTAAAGGGTAGGGATGTGGTCCCGCAGCTGTACCTATAACATAGAAGGTATCTCTGGCATGCGTTACCCAGTGACGTATGGCATCATTCATGGCATCTTTAAGGGTACGGCTTCCAGACTCTACTGCATGTACTTTGGCACCTAGAAGTTTCATACGAAATACATTTAGCTTTTGGCGTTCTACATCTTTAGCACCCATGAATACTTCACACTCCAACCCCATCAGTGCAGCAATAGTCGCAGTCGCAACACCATGCTGCCCAGCACCGGTCTCAGCGATAATCTTGGTTTTTCCCATACGTTTTGCCAATATACCTTGTGCAATGGTGTTATTTACTTTGTGTGCACCTGTATGATTAAGATCTTCACGTTTAAGGTAGACGTGAGCACCGATCTCATCACTAATGTTTTGAGCCTTATAGAGTGGAGAAGGCCGACCTACATAATCTTTATATAGGGCATTGACCTCCTGCCAGAATGTCTCATCAAATCGGTACTTTTTATAGACTTCATCTAGTTCTATCAGTACAGGCATAAGAGTCTCTGGAACATAACGACCACCAAATTTACCAAAATGACCCCTTTCATCCGGGTCGAAATCAAATGCTGTAGGTATATAGGGTTTCATAACAGCTCCTTTTTTTAGCTTTATTATAATCTCTAAGATGTATCTTTAGTAGGCTATTTTTGGCAGTTAGTATAAGGACTAAGATTTATAAAATATTATTATGTTATTTTTTCGTTTAAATGAGTAGATAAAGAAAACTATTTACTAATAAAAAGTATGATGCACTAAAATTTATTTAGGAGCAAAAGATTATGCTAAACATAAAAAAGTTATTTAATAGTAATCGTAGATGGGCATATATCTCTTTTGTGGCTATTGTATTGCCAATATTCGGGAGTTTGTTAAGCCTATATATCATCATCGAATTTCCTGAAGTTTCAGTGTGGATAAAAAGTCATCCGGTACTTTTCTTTTTAGGTACAGCATTTACGATGGCTGTTTTACTGACCCCGACAACATTTGTTGCATCCCTAAGTGGATTTATGTTTGGTCTATCGTCAGTTTTTTATGTTGTACCTGCGTATGTTATCGCTTCTTTGTTAGGTTATTTTGTTGGTCAGCGTTTAGATGGAGGAAAACTTTTAAGATCCATGGTAGAGATTGACGATAAACAAGTCTTTAGAAACACTGTAGATTCAAATCCATTTTGGTTTGTGATGCTTTGTCGGCTCTCTCCTGTATTACCTTTTGGTTTTATGAACATTGCACTACCTGCATTTGGGGTAAAAATAAAAGATTTCATAGCAGCAGGTACCATAGGTATGTTGCCTAGATCGGTGCTATTTATATGGTTAGGAAGTGCAGCACAAAATCTTATGGAAGCTCTAAAAGGAGGAGATGAGACAGGACTTAAGTTTTATTTGACTTCATTTTTAGTTATTTTTTCCTCTTTAGGTCTTTTGTTTTTATTTAAAAAGAAGATTAAAGAGTTGAACTAAGCGTAAGCAAGAGAAGCTATAATCTAAAGTAAAGGGGCACTGATGAGGACTCAAGATATAGAGAAAGCAGTTATAAACTCTAAAGATGGCAAAGATGTCGCCTTTGTTATCACTTCTAAAAATAAATACTCACTTTTCAAGGTTTGTTACTATGAAATAAAACATCGTACCAGAAGTGAATTTCGAACGATTATATATAAAAAGAAAAAAGATTTTCTCTACTATATGCTAAGATTTGTACATATCATTACATTTGGACACTATAATCTTGTACATGAGAATGAAAAGATAGATTCTAAATAGCAGTTCAGGTCAGTATGATAGCTATCTTTTCTACAACTTCATATAAATCTTTCTCTCAATAAACCAAGAAAGTACAAACATCCCCAAATAAGCCATGGCCAAACCAAAGATTACAGAGATAGAACTGTCAGAAAAGTACCGTGTCAGATAGAAAAACAACACAAAGTAACCCAACCCACTCAAACGGATAAAGAGTGCATAGCCAAATGCTCCCGAAGCTTTGATAAATGCCACTTGATAGGCATTAAGCATGATGAACAAGAAGAAGAAACTTAAGTGACTCAAGTATAAATACGCCCCTGCGTAGTTAGCAGGGAAAATGAGTCCAATAATTTCTTCTCCCAGGAAATAGAATATGGCAACAAAAAGTAAACTTACTATAAAACTAAAACGGTAAAACCACTTTTTGAGTTTTGCTATCTCTTCTTTACTTTTCTCATAAAATAATTTACTTATCTCAGGTAGTAAAAAGCGAAATACAGGAAAAACAAAGAGCATGATCATAGCCATCAAGATAGGCTTGGTTACCACTTGAAAATCACCTAATTCATCTAAAGAGTAGTAGTGGCTAAAAAAGAAAACAGCCATATAGATAAGCATCATGCCTGAGCTAAACTCAAGTGTTGAGATAAGAGATTTTTTAATGAACTGACGCATTTCAGAGTCGATGATCACTCGCTTTATCACAGGTTCTTTACTCTTTTGCGATTTCACTATGAAAAGATAAATGGAGAGTGAAAATGATGCCATAGTACTCATGATGAATAGTGCCTGAAGTCCCTTGACTTCTGCCACATAAAATGCCAGTATAAACCAAAATATGGACAACAACGGTTCTATAAAACTGCTGCGGTTCATGACCTTATAGAGTCTGTACATAGCAAGCTGGTTACTTAAGTAAAGATAGAGACTCATAGAAATGACAGTTGCTACCAAGTACCAATAGTCAATGTCCACACCGACTTGATGTTTCACATAGGGAATGACAAATGCCCATGCTGCTAACATGGCGGCTATAATAAAGTAACGAAAGATATTAATAATCCCTCTATCATCTTTGATCTTGTTATAGCTCACTACCATGGAAGATCGAAAACCAATGAGGACTAAAAGTGAAAAAGAAAAGATATCAATCGCTGTATAATACAGAGCTAAACTCTCTTTTTCTATAACTGTAGCAAGATAAACTTTTAGTCCAAATCCTAAAAGTACAGAAAACAGTGAAATCCAAATAGCTGCATAGAAATGTTGTTGAATCGTTTTTGTCATTTGTTTTCCATATTAAGTGAAAAGAGTAATTGTAGATCAGTCTTTTTTATCACTCTCTTCTTCATCATCATAAATACTAAAAGCAGGTGGGAAACCCATAAGTCGTAGTTTCTGATCTAGTACTTTTGCATCATATCCACCTCTTTTAACCGATGATAATATTTTTATTTGTTGTTCTCTGCTTAACCCGGCCATTTCAAGCTCAAATTCTATTTCTTCTAAAGTCATATTTTATTCCTTCTATTATTTATTATGGTGTGATCTATGTCTACTGATAAACATTACCAACTGCTTCATTAATACCATTATACTTTTTTTTGCGTTATGGTTATTGCGTCATCGTCATAAATTGAGAATACAGGTGCATATCCCATCCCTATTAGCTTTCTATCGAGTAGTTTCGCATCAAATCCCTTTCTCTGAATGGAGGACAATAACATTCTTTGCTCCTCAATTCTCAATCCTGCTAATTGCAACTCAAACTCTATTTCTTTTAGTGTCATGGCTATACTCCTTATTTTTTATTGTGCTTTAGGTGCTAGATATGTTTCTCCCACAGTACTATATCTACCGCGGCCAGAAAACAACATAGGTTTATTACTCTGTTCTTCATTTACATGTATCTTTGATACATCAGCTATATAGATAGTATGATCACCATTTTTGTAGGTGTCACATACCACACACTCATAGATGAAATCAGAAGCAGTAAGTAAAAGATTATCATGGGTATCTATGCCCGCTACACTTAATTTACTCAATGAGAGTTTATCATCTTTGTCTCCATGTGTGCGACCCATTAGATCCACAGTTTCATAGTGTTTAAGAGGTAGAAAGTTAAGAGTAAAGCTGCCGTGTTCTTCTAAAAGTTTGTGTGTATAGTTCTCTTCACGTACTGCAACAGCATAACGAAACGGAGATCTAGAGACAGGCATGTGCCATGAGGCAGGCATGACGTTATCCTGGCAGGCAAGCAAAGCAGTAACTCTGGGTTGTGCATGTGTTGCTTGTTCTAAAGTATCAAAATTTGTAAACATTACATCCTCTTTTTTTTCAAACATTATATACTGTTAAAAAAGTATTTCGTAGAGGGTTTATGTTTATTCATGGTAAATATCTATGCTCTTAGTATTAATACAACTAAAAAACTTTAAAATCCAATAAAATATGCTACAAATTTAAAGGAAAAGAACTTAATAACATATGTTTAGAATATTAAGTTTATAGAATATAACATCAAAATGGTAGCATTATAGATAATAAAATGAAAAATGAGATTTATGCACTATAAACAGATATCAGCCAAAATAAAACAGTCATTACCTATAGATAATACTATAGTAAGTTCACTCTATACTCTTTCAATAAAAAGTCAACTAACCGCTTTGGTATTTGTAGTACTTGTATCCATGTTCTTATACCCTGAACTCTCTAACAGTATTCTTATCTGGGGTTGTATATTGTTTGTATTTACATTGTTTAGGCTCTACTCTATTTATCTTTTTAAGACAGGTTATCAAAGGTATTCAGTCGCAATTTGGTACAAAATTTTTATGATACCTGCCTTATCAACTGCATTAATGGTATCTTTACTTGGTATTGTGTATATCCACTATCTAAATGACTACTATCAACTTTTTGTCGTTGCTGTCTTGGTGGCATCTGTTTCTGTTTCGACTACTTCACTGTCTTCTGATTTTCGTATTGCCATAGCATATATTAGTATTATATTGGTTCCTTTAATTGTATCGATGCTAGTGATGCAAACAACATCAAACTTTATACTTGCCATACTTTTGACATTGTTTTATATATCTCATTTATTTATGATATATAATAATTATAAACAAGGAGAAAAAATTAAAAACTTATATGAAGAGATTAAAAATCATGAACAGCATAATCAGAAACTTTTAGATGATAATAAACAGTTTATAACTGATATGGTCCATCAGATAAGAACACCTCTGTCTGTTATTATGATCAATTCTTCATTGATAGAGTTGGGAACAAAGAAACAAGTTCCTGGTTATGTTGCACAGATAAATTCAGCTATAAATATGCTTTCAAACTCTTATGAAGATCTAAACTATATTATCTCAAGTGATACTATAGAGTATAAAGCTATAAAGATCAATTTAACTGAGTTTCTTCATGAAAGAATTGACTTCTTTGAAGTCATTGCTCAGGCAAATGATAAAACGATCTATAGCGAAATTAAAGATGGTATAGAAGTGAGCATGAATGATACAGAATTAGAGAGACTCATTGATAATAATCTATCTAATGCCATTAAACATAGTTATGATAAAAGTGTAATAGAGGTTGTTTTAGAAAAAAATCATTCAGAAATTATTTTAAAAATTATCTCTAAAGGGAAAGGCATCATAGATAATTCTAAAATATTTGATAAAAATTATACGGAAAGTTATCATGCAAAAAGAAATTTGGGATTAGGCTTGAATATGGTCAAAAGCATTTGTGAAAAAAACCATCTAAACTATAGCGTCCATTCGGAAGATGAAAAAAATATATTTACTTATTGTTTTAATATATAAATATAGAATTTCATGAGGTCTTCTCCCATATTCTTTCCCTTTAAAATTTGTAATATAATTTATTATTAGATATTAAAGTTTTTTCTTCTAACTGACTGCCATGTCATTAAGAAGCGTTACCATACCTGATGCACTGCCTATATGTTCTTTAAGAATCATCTTTATCTGTGGATGTGATGTTTGTATTTTTTGAACCACTTCAGGGATATCTCTTGTGACATGCTTACCTGAAGCTAAAAAATAAGGTAAGATGACTATCTCACTGGCACCTTTCTTTACACAAGAGAGCATACACTCCTCTAGGGAAGGGGTAGCAAACTCTAAAAATGCAGTTTTTACAAATGTATAGCGTTTATCCTGTAAAGATTTTACCTTCTCTCCCAATGCCATCACCTCTTCATTTGATGAGGCTTTTCTGCTGCCATGTGCTACAATGATCAGTGCTTTATTTGACATCATTTATCTTTGTATTCTTGCTCTGATCAGGGTAGATAAATACACTTGTATCAAACCCTGCATCTTTAGCCTTAGCTACAAGTCTGTTTAATACTTTTTCATCTAAATTTGGTGTACGAGAGAGAATCCAGAAGTAGCTTAGATCTGGACCACTGATCATCGTATATGTTTTGTAGTCTGTGTCCATCACGATGTAAGAGCCATAAAAAGGTCCAAAGAAAGAAACTTTCAAAAAGCCTTTATCTGTATCTCCTACAAAGTATGCTTTACCTTCTGCTTCAGTCCATTCTTTCTCTACAGTTTTGTAGCCTTTATTGAGTACCTTCACCCCACCATCTTCTCTCATACTGTAGGTGGCAGATATCGCTTCCATACCTTTTTCAAATCGATGTTCGAGCCTTGCTATCTCATACCATGTTCCAAGGTATTCAGTCAATTTGAAATTCTCAACCGGGTTTACTTTTTCTGGTTTCTTGTTTTCACACCCAGTGAATAATAGAGCAACAGCGATCGCGAGTGGTAGTAGTAATTTTTTCATATTTTTATCCTTTTCTAAATAGTAATCGTAGCACGCCTGCACCAAAAAGTACAAGGGCATAGTTTTCATAATTTTGATCGTACAGTAGTACAAATATAGCAGATAGTATTAACACAATTCCAGTTACAACAGGAGAGAGTGACTCTTTGAGAGACTTTTCTAAAACTTCAAGTTGAGGTTTAGAGAGTTCTACCGAAAGGTTCTCTTCAGAGATACGGTATATGGCATTTCTAAATGCACGTACATCCAATGGTAAGGTTTTAAACTCATCGATAATGGTCTCTACAATACTCTCTTTTGCACCCAATGCACGAGGTATATTGTCCTGTAAGATGGGCAAAATATCTTTGATACCGTTAAAGTTCTCGATATAAGTGGTTCCCAATCCCTCAATGATAGCACTTACACGGAGTATGTAAATTGCTTCTTGCGGGAGTTTAAACGGTAGGTTTCTTGTCTGTTCAAGTACTTCAAATGCCAAGTCCTGCATACTTGAACTATCCAGTGCATCATTGTTAAAGATCTCAAACATACGTTCGGTAAACTCAGCCAGTTCCGCAGTAGGTGCATCATAGGCTACCGTACCCATACGTTTACTGGCACTCACATAGCGTTCATAGTCTTGCTCATTGGCAGCTTTTATGAGCTCTATGATGGCGATACGCGTATCGTTAGGGACACGTTTAACCATACCAAAGTCAAGCAATATTAGCTTGCCTTCTTTTGAAACAAGTAGGTTTCCAGGATGAGGATCAGCATGAAAAAAACCTCTAACAAGCATCTGTTCAGTATAGAAGTTCACTAAAGTTTTTATGAGTGGAACAATGTCAATGTTATACTTTTTAAGTGCCTTGGCATCATCAAAACGAAAGCCATCTTCAAAGCTCATGACCAAGGCATCATCAGAACTTAGTTTCTCGTAAGGAGTGGGGAATCCAACATCCATATCTGCATAAGTTTCAGAAAACTTTAGAAGGTTGGCTCTTTCCTGGTTAAGGCTGACTTCTTTTAATATCATAGACGAAAACTCAATGATAACAGCTTCTATGGAGTGCTTTGTATAGTGAGAAAATAGTGGTCTGAAAAGTGAATTGAAAAACGTGAGTATGCGGATATCTGCACTGACCTGTTTCTCTATACCTTCACGTCTAAGTTTAACAGCCACCTTTGTATCTTTATCCAACCATGCTTCATGCACCTGCCCGATGGAGGCAGAAGCAATCGGCTCTTTGTCAAAACGATAAAAGGGATCTTTTTCAAAAGCACGATCAAATACCCTCTGCATGGTTTTTTCATCCATGGAAGGAAGCTCATCGTGAAGTATCTTGAGTTTAGAGAGATATACTGGTGGGAAAAAGTCATTGCGTGTAGCAAGAACCTGTGCCAGTTTAATGAAACTTGCACCTAAGAGGGTAATATGCTGAAGTAATTTCTCAGGACTCAGTGGTGATAAAAATAAAAATTTTTGTCTTTTTCTGATAAGCATATAGAGTGTGAGCAATACGCTAAAAACACGCCATATCCTATACGGTGAATAGAGTTTAAATTTGCTCACTATTTTTCTTTTAGTTCCTCAATGTCTTTTTTGGTTGCTATACCCATCTCTTCGATCACTTCTTTGAGTGCTTCTTTGATTTTTTCTTTCACCTTCTCTTCTTCCTCTTCACCGCGAGTTTGAAGCTTTTTCATAAAATTATCTGCATCCTCTTTACTGAGCTTACCTTTTTCCTGAAGTTTATCTATCTCTTCATCGACACGCTCTTTGAGTAGCAGTGCACCGCCTAAACCGGTGTATAAAAGTTCTTTTAACATGTGTGACTCCTTTTTCTTTATTTTACTCTTTCTTTTAAAAGATTCATAGTTCTATTTTGACTGTTCATTGCTTTTTGCTTTCTTGAGTATAGATTTTATCATATTACGAAAAACAAGATAGTGCACAGGCGTGAGTAGGTACCAATAGAGTCTTCCCCAAAGTCCACGGGGATAAAAGTAAGCAGTCTGTACCAGTTCGTCTTCTATGATCTTAAATTCGAGCCACGCTTTACCCGGGACTTTCATCTGTGCATGAAGAAGCAGTCTTTCATTTACATTCAGATCTTCTACCCTCCAAAAGTCGACACTCTCTCCGATACGTAGATGATGCGTATCTCTCCGTCCTCTATTGAGCCCAGCGCCACCGAGCATTTTATCCATCCAGCCTCGAATCTCCCATAGCCAGTCATAGCCAAACCATCCTTCTTTCCCTCCTATGGAACAAAACGTCCGATAAACAGTCTCTTTTGGGGTATCTCCCAGCTTCATGCTCTGTCTATCCATAAGTACAGCGGAGGAAGGATCATCTTTATATTGAAGCTCCCAGATATCTTGACTCCCACCTGCATCACTCCATCTACTTAAGACTTGATTTTCCTCCATTTCCTGTATGGCCTTTTTGACTGCTACTTCAAAATGCAAGGGATGTATATGAGGAAAATATTCTTTTGCATGATCATTTTGTATGACTACTTCGGATGATAGCCCCTCTATGAGTGAGCGGGCTACGGTGTATGGTACGGGCGTAAAAAGATTGAGCCAGTAAGATGAAAGATTGATGGTCAAAATAGGAAGTGGGAAAATCCAACGTTTGAGTCCCAGTGCATTCGCACAACCATACATCATCTCTTTGTAGGTCATCTTCTCGCTACCGATATCTACCATGAGATTACCCTTGATACTCAGGTCTTTTGATGCATTAAGATAAGCAATGACATCATCTACACCGATTGGTTGTGCAAGTGTCTTTACCCATTTGGGAGTAACCATCACAGGCAGTTTTTCTGTCAGGTGCCGTATGATCTCAAAACTGGAACTTCCAGAGCCTATGATCACTCCGGCGCGTATCCAAACAGTCTCTACTTTATCAGGTCGGCTAGAGAGTATTTCTCCGGTTTCTATACGGCTTAAGAGATGTTCACTTGCATTTTCTTTCACCCCAAGACCACCAAGATAGATGATACGTTTGACCCCTTTTTTAATGGCAGCATCTAAAAAGTTCTGTGCACTCTGTTTGTCAAGAGCTCTGTAGTTCTCATCTTGCAAAGAGTGTATGAGATAGTAGGCTACATCTACGTCTTCAAGTGCACGCTCTAAAGAATCCGTATCAAAGGTGTCACCTTTTGTTATCTCGACATTTATATCAGAGTCGAGACTTTTAGGATTACGTACAAGAAGACGCAAGAAGATATCTTCTTTTAATAGCGTTTGTTTAAGACGTCTGCCTATGTAGCCGTTGGCACCAGTAAGTAAAACTCGCATGAAATCTCCTTCTCATCTTCTAAGATTACACCATGAGGTATAGTTATAAGAACAGTATAATGTACTTTTGATATAACTCATAGGTATGTAATGTCATTTGATGATATAGTAAAATGAATTGACATGGAGAACCTACGAATCTGTGGTTTTAATGATTACAATATAATTAAAAAAGAAGGTTTGTCTATGAATGATGATGGAAACATAAACAATGTGTATGTTATCGGTGATGTACATGGGTGTTTTTATACTTTACAAAACCTCGTTTCACGATTACCTAAAGATGCAGAGCTCATCTTTGTTGGAGACTTATGCGATAAAGGATATTTCTCTAAAGAAGTGATAGCATTTGTTGTAGACAATGGTCATGCCTGTGTCAAAGGAAATCATGAATACCTTATGCAGACTTACCTGGAAGATGCCATTATGAATGACAAACACTCTCCATGGAGTTCAGATAAGCGTTATGGAGGGCTTACAACGCTGAGCAGCTACCAAAATGACCATACCACGATGCTTGAGCACCTTGCATGGATAAAGGCTTTGCCTATTTACTTAGAACGTGATAAATACTTCATTACCCACGGTTTTGCTCTGCCTTTTTATGAACACAGAGGTAACCGGGAGTATAATAGAGAGTATTTACTTAACCGTTATGAAAAAGGTATGCAGGTTGATAATGAAGAAGTTATCAATATCTTTGGGCATTGCGTATTTGATGAAGTGGTATCGGGTGAAAACTTTTATGGTATAGATACAGGATGTTCTTACGGTAAAAAACTCACAGCCATTCAA
>CBFHPE010000058.1:0-11155 GCA_965657515.1 Sulfurovum sp. | reverse complement strand
TATTTTGCTCTGTCATTACTGCCATGGATTATCCTTTATGTCTATTGAGGTATTTTGTGATTAGGGGGTGTAAAGCTGTTTGCAGCTTCTCTTCAAACGTTTCAAATCGTCTTTGCAAATCTTTTGCTAAAGTGTCTGCTTCTTCTACAGTCTTCTCTAGTCCTAAAAGATTGACAAAGCTATTTTTATCTCCATCATTTCCGGTGGTTTTGCCTGCTTCTTCTTCACTCTGTGTCTCATCTATAATATCATCTTGTATCTGAAACAAAAGTCCAAGATCTATACCAAATTCATACAGTGCATCTTGTGTTTTTTTCTCAAGTCCAACGATGACTGCACCCATCTGCAAAGAGGCTGCTATGAGTTTAGCTGTTTTGTTTTTATGAAGTGTTTTGATCTGTTCTAGTTCTAGTGGCTGATTTTCAAAATAACAGTCTATCGCTTGTCCAAGTACCATCCCCGAAGCGCCGCCATTTTCTGAAAGAAGTGTTATTAGTTTTATCTTCACATCTTCTCTGAGTGGTGCTTTGGCTATGTATAAAAAAGCATCTGTATTAAGTGCATCTCCTGCAAGTATAGCGGTTACTTCATCGTAACGCTTATGCAGTGTTTGATGTCCACGACGCAGATCAGCATCGTCCATAGCAGGAAGGTCATCATGTATTAAAGAGTAAGTATGGAACATTTCAAGTGCCATTGCAACTGGCAGTGCAGAATCATAGAGCATCGGTTCATACGCATCCACAACATCCAGTAGCAACATAGGACGAAAACGTTTTCCGCCAGCTGTAAGCATCACACCCAGTGCATCTTCATATACAGGATGAAAGCTTGCTGCTTTTGGTAGGTTTTTGGAAAGGTATTCTTCGAATCGCTTCATATTATCTTTCTTCTTGAAGAGAAGCAGAGCTCATCTTCAATTTATCTCACTTCTAGAGTAAGTATTTATAATGTTGGAATTATATCTAATTTGGATAAAATACTTCTATGAAGAAAGAAACGATAAAAACAATGGTCATTTGGCTAAAAAGAGTTTTAGGATTTGTCGCGATCATACTTTGGATAAGTGTCATTTTCACCATCTCAAAATCCTCAGCCCCATTCATAGAACAAGCACCTTACTGCATGGTAAGTACAATGCTGATATTTGGCTTATTAAGCATGTCCTACAAAGGACTTGAATACTGGGAGAAAAACCAGGTGTAGTGTCGCTTTTTCCATCAATCACGCAAAGCGTGCCTTGTCTCTATGAACGACCTTTGAAAGCGAAGCGATTCGAGAATAGAGACGCTTTTTTGCTTCGTTTTTTTTAAAAAAACGCCGTGAACGTAGTGAGGAAGTGCCCTTGGGGTAGAAGAGAGAAACAACGCCTCAATTTGGATAGATGGAAGTATTCAAAAATAACTAACGCATACACTTCTTAGCAATATAGTCAATCTGCTCATCTATCGAAAGATTCTCAACATCCACAACAACATCTGCCAACTTCCTATAAGCCTTTTCACGCTCTTTGTAAAGTTTTTTCGCCTCTTTTTCCTGAGAAAAGAGTGGACGTTTGGCTAACTTGTTTTTAGAATTTTTAGCTGTTTTCAAACGGTTATGTATCCACTCAAAAGATGCATCAAGTAAAACCACAGTTCCAAGTTTCTTTAAGTTATCGACTTTATAGAAACCTCCGCCACAAGAGATAAATGTACCCTGGATACATTCTTCTATCCAATCTGCAGTGGCTTGTTCTTGTTCTCTAAAGTAGGCTTCACCTTTTTTTGCAAAGATCTTTTTAACCTCTTTATTTTCTTTTGATTCTATAAGGTCATCTGTGTCGATAATATAAGTACCGTACTTTTTGTTAAATGCACGTGCGGTCGTACCTTTACCCACACCCATAAAACCAATGAGTATAATGTTATTTTTCAACGTTCAAACCATGTTATAACGTGCTATGATCTTTTTAATTCTTTTTCGTAAATTTTTCAATGCATCTACTGCATCACATCCCTCTGCATAAAGTGATTCAAATTCATCAAATTGGATCTTTGCTACCCAACCGATCTTTCTATGTCTTTTAATTCCTACAAAAAGAACTTCACCATAATGTGCTCTAGCTTCTCTATAAATTCTATCGATTCTTTCATCTATCGTTTTTGCTTCTGTTTTTGATTCTTTGGTCATAATAGTCCTTAATAAAAATATATTTCGGCATAATTATAACATAGGACTATTACTAAAGGATTACATGATGAAAAATATTTTGATCACGGGTGTAAGTTCGGGACTTGGCTTAGCATTGGCAGAAGAATATTTGACACAGGGTCATACAGTATATGCAGTAGGAAAAACACTACCTAAACATCTAGACAGTAACCCCCACTTTTTCTTTTTTCCTTATGATCTGAGTGAAACATTTATGATCAGGAATACACTCGATTCATTTTTTGCAAACCATACCTTTGATATCGTCATCCTTAATGCCGGTGTGCTGGGTGATATACAGACACTTGATGAGACCATGTTGGTACATATTAAAGATGTCATGGAGATCAATGTCTGGGCCAATAAAGAGATCATAGATACCCTTGCACAAAGTGCACAACACGTTGGGCAGATCATCGGTATAAGTTCAGGTGCAGCAGTCAATGGATCAAAAGGATGGGGAGCCTATTCTCTTTCCAAAGCAGGTCTCAATATGCTTTTAAATGTATACTCCAAAGAACTACCGGAGATTCATTTTACGGCACTTGCTCCAGGTATCATCGACACCTCTATGGTCCAGCATATTATGCACGATGTAAATGAAGAGAGATTCCCTTCAGCAAAAAAACTCAAAGAGGGAGATATACAAACACCTCACTTCGCAGCCAAACGCCTTATACACCTCTTTCCAAAACTGCTCGAATATGAAAGTGGTAGTTTTTTAGATGTTAGGACAATGTAGGAAATACCTTATAAAGTATTCTCTATAACACACTTTATAAGATTTTCATAATGGCGGATTCTGCCCAATATTAAAATTGGGATATCTCTCTAAAATCCAGTATCTGTTTCGCGGAGTATTTAAATAAAATCTATTTATATGTCTTAAGAGCTGTTTTTAGATCCTCAAGCAACTCTATAAGCTGCGTAGATGTTTTCTCTAGTAATTTATAAGCTTCTGCAGCTTTTTCCTTATCTTTTGTGCTTACTTTCTTTGAACTGAAAGTGACTATTTTATGGAGCAATGAACGCTTTTGCGGCATCACAAAATAGATATCGTAGATCTCTCGGTAATAATTATGCACCTGAATATGGACTTCACCGATCCTCTCCATAAGTTCTTCATATTTTTCATCTCTTAAAAGAAATATCCCATGCGAATAAAACCATTTCCCAAAACTACAAGCAGTTTCTTCAATCGGAATAAAATTTTTATCTATATCATAACCAGAGACAAGATGACTTGCTCTTTTAACCCATCGCATGTGAGCAACTTTTGCTTCACCTATATCCTGAATGTGTAATCCGTTATTTCTAACATTCATTTCTTTTCCTTATTACAAATATACTTTAGAATTATAGTTAAACGGGGTTAATTTTATCTTATTTAGTTGTTGAAGCATTATCAAATATGGTGGGAATAAAGAGTTTAAGTACCTTTTGGTGTTTTTGAGGAAGGAAGCGGGTCAAGACATCCCGCTGATATTGGTCACATGGATCATAAGACCTACTAAGAAGATAGACAACAGTGCCATCATCCAGAGAATAGCCTCCATCATACGCCCTTGACGAAAGATCTTTCTGGTTCTATAAAGTACAACAGGGATAGCGACAAAGACGATGATCGTCGGTGCAAACGCTGTCACTTCATTGAGTTCAAATTTTTCTACAGAGAGTTGTGTTGCCCTAAAAGCGGCATATACTATCGTATACATCATTGCCAGCAATATCATCTGAACTACTGCAAAAATGATATATACACCTTTTGCATTTTGTTTGTCATCATATTTTTGCATCTTTATTCTCCCTCGTCTAATAGTTGTATAATGGCTTGAGCTAACGCTTCTTTTTCTATGGTACGTATCTTGGTATCATATTCACTAAAACTCAATCCATCTTTAGAAAGACTTTTCTGTAAAATAACTTCTCCACCATCCAGTTCGGAACTTACATGATGCACTGAGACCCCACCCTCAGAGAATTCATCTGCATAACTCTTCTCTATGGCTTTTAAACCTTTGTGTCTAGGCAACAAAGAGGGGTGAAGGTTGATCGCTTTTATCTGCTCTGTAAATACAGGCGTTAAAATACGCATAAATCCGGCCAATACCGTTAATGTTGGATCATATTGATTCAGCGCTTTTACCACTTGGGCATCAAAAACTTCTCTATCTTTATAAGATTTTGAATCTATGATCTCTAGAGGAATGTTGTGTCTTTGGGCGATCGCTATACCCTCTGCATCAGGGTTGTTCGTCAATGCCACAACCACTTCACACTCCTTACCATGTAAGGTCTCAACAATATAGGCAAAGTTAGATCCTCTGCCGGAAAAAAGTACTGCTATTTTATTCATAACTCGAATTTTACTCTAAATTACCTCTAATCTAGCTACCTGCTCAATAATATCTGTGGCCAACATCGCATAAGATGCGCCCTGATAGTTATCTGCAGCCATTACCAGTGCCAAAGAAGCATGTATCGCTGCATCAACTGCAGTATAGTCCTGAGCAAGCAGGGAAACGATGAGACCCGAAAGAACATCTCCAGATCCGCCTTTAGAAAGCTTTGAACACCCCAAAGGGTTGATGTATAGCCGTTCTTCTTGCATAATGAGGGTATTGGCACCTTTCAATAGAAGGGTCACATGCGGGTATTTGGCATTAAACATGCGTACTGTCTCAAAACGTTTGGACTGCACTTCAGTCACAGTGAGCTGTTCCCCCGTAAGGAGTTTCCACATGATAACAAACTCTTTGGGGTGCGGTGTGATGACGATCTCTCTATCTTTTTGTGACAAGACAGATAAAAGTTCTTTACTTAAAAAAGCATCCGCATCAAGGACTATAGGCAAGTGACTGTTAAAGACATACTTTTCTAAAAATTCACTTTCAAAATGCCCTCCAAGCCCCATACCTATGGCAAGTGCTGTTGCATTGTCAGGGACAACAGTTGAATGCATAAGGTAAGGTGGCGGAGAGACTTTTTCATGTACAACCAGGGTTGTGAGTCCTGCCCCAAAATGTGTTGCGGCCATCCCGGCTATGATCCCTGCGCCCTCCTTTTCTCCACAAAAAACGGCTGCATGTCCAAAACTTCCTTTATGACTGTTCTGCTTTTGCCTTGCAGGAAGTTTCAGATCTTCTGCCTCAAGTACACAGGTTTGACTCATCCCTTCATAAAATACAGAAGAGACGCCAAGATCTACGCACTTTATCTCACCTACGGCATCTTTGTTATCATCCAGATACAGTGCTTCTTTGCGTGCACCCATCGTCAGAGTAATATCTGCGATAAAAGCAAGTGGCATTAATCCTTCGGCACTCACACCTGTAGGTACATCACATGCTACTTTATGCCCTTGAAAACTGTTCATTTGATGGATGATATGTACTGTTTCTTCATTGAGTGCTTTATTCAGCCCTGCGCCGAACAAGGCATCTACTATCACATCTGCCTCTGAGAGTTCATCTACAAGCTTTATACCCAAACGCGTGGCACGCTCTAACTGTAAATGTGACATATCAGATTTGACACCAAAAGGCACAGAGAGTTTTACATCATAATCACCATGAAGTTGCCGTGCAAGTACAATGCCGTCTGCTCCATTATTGCCTTTCCCTGAGACTATGAGCACAGAAGAGCCCTTCTTAAACATTTCACGTATATAGTTTGCCATACCAGAAGCTGCCTGTTCCATAAGTATATCCTCTGTCAATCCATACTCTTCATAACACTTTTTATCTAACGCATAACAATCTTCAAATACTTTTTGCATACTAAACTCCCTATCTTGGTAAAACACTCATATAGCTATTTTATCACAAATTAAAATACTTTCGATATAATTCTTCACTTTATTGCCATCCAAGGCTCCACTTTAGTGAGAGGAATTGGAGAATTTTCAATAGGAAGGGGGTGCTTTTCGATGCCAGGAATTATACTTAACTCACGCGATTCATTTGATGACGCGTACAGAAAGTTCAAAAGACAATGTGACAGAAACCTAATCGTTACTGAAGCAAGAGCTAGACAACACTTTGAAACTCAAACTGAGAAGAACAAAAAAGAGAAGATTGCAACTCGCAAGAAGATCCTTAAAAAACTTTTCATGCTTAGAAGATACGAGTCTAGACTGTAATACGTCTAAGGCAGAGCATTTGCTCTGCTATTCAACCTCATTTTTATACAAAACCCCCAATAAATTTTAATTAACTCAATACAACTTATCTAACTTTTCGCTAAAATAATACCAATTATTTTTCCAAAGGTTAACCCTATGACATTTACAACAACCCTACAAAAAGATGCTATAAAAATTATGTTACTTGGTTCTGGTGAACTTGGTAAAGAAGTCGCTATTGAAGCGCAAAGGCTTGGTATCGAGGTCATTGCTGTAGACAAATATGATAATGCTCCTGCACATTTAGTAGCCAACCGTTCTTACGCCATCAATATGCAAGATGAAGCCGCAGTACTTGAGCTGATAGAAAAAGAGCAGCCAAGTTACATCTTACCTGAAGTGGAAGCCATATCTATCTCTGCACTTTTTGAGGCTGAAAAAAGAGGTTTTCACGTCATCCCAAATGCAGAGGCAGTTAACAAGACTATGAACCGTAAAAATATCCGTGTGTTTGCAGCAGAGACCTTAGGACTTAAGACATCTGCTTTTGAATTTGTTACCACACTTGATGGACTTAAGGCTGCAGGTGAACGTATGGGATTCCCTTGTGTCATTAAACCTGTTATGTCAAGTTCAGGTCATGGACAAAGTATCGCAAAGACCGCTGAAGACATAGAGAAGTCTTGGGAGATAGCAAAAGAAGCAAGAGGTGATGCATCTGAGCTTATCGTAGAAGAGTTTGTACCTTTTGATTATGAGATCACTTTACTTACAGTACGTAACGAAACAGGGACAACCTTCTGTGATGCCATCGGTCATGTGCAAAAAGATGGTGACTTCATCCTCTCTTGGCAACCGATGCCTATGAGTGATGCTGCATTGCAAAAAGCAAAAGATATCGCCAAAGCAGTGACAGATGGTCTAGGTGGTCGTGGTATCTTTGGTGTGGAATTCTTTGTTAAAGGAGAAGAAGTATACTTCTCAGAACTTAGTCCAAGACCTCACGACACAGGTATGGTCACACTTATCACACAAAGCCAAAGCCAGTTTGCGCTGCATGTAAGAGCTGTACTTGGTCTGCCGCTTGAGTACACAACGTATGGTTCTGGTGCCTGTGGTGCATACAAAGCAAAAAATGAGAGTCATACTCCTGTGCTTGAAGTACCCGATACTGCATTTACCAAAGACTCCTTTGTAAGGGTATTTGGTAAGCCTGAGAGCCATGTGGGACGTCGTATGGCAGTGAGTCTTGTACTAGATGAAGTAGAATCTGCAAAAACAAGAGCTACCCAGATCGTAGAACAGATCGAAGATAAATAAACAGGAGCCTAATGTGCGTTTTTTTTCTAGAGTTTTTTTACCGTTTTTACTGCTTGGATATATAGGTCTAGAAACCTACCTTAAATTTCAAAACACCTCTTTATGTGGAGAGGTAGGGTGTAAACTTGCCGGTCAACTTCTAAAATTTGATCCTATTTACCTTCACTACTTTGGTCTGGTCTCTGTTTTTGTTCTTGTCATTCTTGGGGCACGTTCCATCACAAGTTCATTTTTTGAAATGCTTTACTTTATGGTGCTCTATGCGGCCATTGCCTTTGAGGCTACCATACTTGGCTATCAGTTCTTAGCAAATCCAGAACCGTGTATATTCTGTTTGGGAGTTTTCTCTTCTTTACTTGTGATCGCACTCTTTAGCCATGTTAAAAACTTTATAGTCATTTTAGCTGCTATACTGGCTGTTTATATCGCACTCAATACCCTGGCCATTCCTAAAAACAAAGCTTATGTTACGATACCAGGAAACTACCTCATACAATCAGATACATGTGCACACTGTAAAAAAGTAAAAGCCTACTTTAAAGACAACAACATCTCTTATACCTCTATTCAGGCCAAAGAGGTCAATGCCAGAGGATTCTTGAAGTTTGTTGATATTAACAGTATTCCTGCACTTATCATGAAGGACAATTCTGGTATCACATTACTTAAAGGTGATCAAAAGATCATCGCACATTTTGAAGCAAAAAAAGAACCCGAAAAAAGTGTAGAGATAAGTCAAGAGATTATTCCGGAATCTACACAAAGTGTTCCTATGGAACTTAGCTCTGACTTTTTAAGTGCCGGTGGAGATGAGGGCTGTGCACTAACCGTCGTAGAAGAAGTTGCTTGTGATGATAACAAGACCACACCAATACTTGAACATTAAGGAGAAAAACCATGCATATCGTATTACTTGACGCACAAACACTCGGAGATGATCTTGATATCTCTGCATTAGATGCCTTTGGAACACTGACCGTATATCAGAGCACTTTGCCTGAAGAGACACTCGAACGTATCCAGATAGCAGATATTGTCATCACGAACAAAGTAGTGATATCTGGCAATATGATGGAAGAGACTCCCCGACTAAAACTCATCTGTATCGCAGCAACGGGGATGAACAATGTAGACCTGGAAGCAGCAAAATACAAAGGTATCTCTGTCAAAAATGTAGGAGGATACTCTACCAAGTCAGTCGTGCAGCATACCTTTGCCATGGCACTTTATCTCCTTGAAAAAATGGCATATTATGATAATACTGTAAAAAGTTTTGCATGGACTGACTCTGGTATTTTTACAGATGTAAGTCAGCCTTTTTATGAGATATCAGGGAAAAAGTGGGGTATCATCGGCATGGGGAGCATTGGTCAGGAAGTCGCAAAGATCGCAACTGCTTTTGGTGCAGAGGTCAGCTACTACTCTACTTCCGGTAAAAACCTGCATCATGGATATCCTCATCAAAGTTTAGAGTTCATCCTTAGAGACTGTGACATCATCTCTATCCACGCACCGCTCAATGATGACACCTATAACCTCATCAATGAGAACAACCTGCCATATATCAAAGAAGATGCCATTCTTTTAAACTTGGGCCGTGGGGGGATCATCAATGAAACTGACCTGGCTTTTGAGCTTGACAGACGATGTTTCTATGCTGGCCTGGATGTACTTGAGACTGAACCTATCATACTGAACAACAGGCTCAATGAAGTAAAACATAAAGAGAGGCTGCTCATTACCCCTCATATCGCATGGACAAGTATAGAAGCTAGAAAAAAGCTTCTTGAGGGTATTGTGAAAAATATAGAAACTTTTATGGAGAACTAATGGTTGACGTACTTGTTATAGGTTCTGGTGGTGCAGGATTAACTGCTGCACTCTTTGCCAAGGAGGCAGGTGCTTCAGTAACTGTTATAGGTAAAACCTACCCTACTAACGCACAAACATCTATGGCACAGGGAGGCATGAACGCTGCCCTTGGAAATGTAGGTGAAGACCATGTCGGGGCACACATCGCAGATACCATTAAATCTGCACATGGGCTTTGTGATGAAGATATGGTAAGACAAATGTGTGCAGATGCACCAGAGACCATCACATGGCTAGAGAGCATCGGTGTACCTTTTTCACGTCTTGACAATGGACAAAGTGGTACAGGTTCCATCGCCCAAAGACAAATGGGAGGAGCCTCAGCCAAACGTGCCTGTTATGCACAAGACTATACAGGACTTAAAATACTCCATACCCTCTATGATACCTGTTTAAAGCAAGAGATAAACTTTTTAAATGAACACTATCTTCTCAACCTTATCACTCAGGATGATACAGTAAAAGGTGCTACGTTTTTAGATATCCGTACAGGTGAGGTCAAACAGATCAATGCCAAGTCTGTCATCATGGCAACGGGTGGATATGCTTCACTCTACCATGGGTTTACTACCAATGCTTATGGTTCAACCGGAGATGGTGTGGCTGCTGTACTTCGTGCAGGAGGAGCTGTGTCTGACATGGAATTTATACAATTCCACCCTACTGCCCTGAAACACTCTGCCATACTTATCAGTGAAAGTGCCAGAGGAGAAGGTGGCTATCTGCTTAATGAAGCAGGAAAACGTTTTGTAGATGAGCTCAAACCACGTGATGAAGTAGCACGAGCCATTTTTGCTCAAATACAGGAAGGACAGCGTGTCTTCCTGGATGTACGTCATTTAGGAGAGAAGAAACTTATGGAGCTTCTTCCTCAAGAGATGGAGCTATGTAAAATGCATGAACATGTTGACCCCGCAAAAGAGCTCATTCCTATCAACCCGGTTGCACACTACACAATGGGTGGGATAGATGTAGATTATGCTCTGGAAGTCAATGGGATCAAAGGATGTTTTGCTGTGGGAGAATGTTCCAATGCCAAAGTACATGGTGCCAACAGACTTGGAGGAAACTCTCTACTTGAAATTACAACTTTTGGTAAATTTGCAGGAGAAAATGCTTATAAACATGCTGTGTATGCCAGTTCAAAACCAGCGGACACGACACAGCAACAAAAAGATGCGACAGAGATAGCTAAACTTTTGGAGCAAAAAGAAAATGTAAACTTTTATCCATACCGGGAAATGTTAGGAAATATCTTTTATGACAAAGTCGGTATCGTGAGAGAAAATACGCAACTCCATGAAGCACTAAATGAAGTGATCACTATGCAAGTCACTCAAAAAGAGATGGGAGTTGCAGATAAAAGCAAGGAAAACAATCAAAACCTGATCGACTTTTTGGAATTCCAAAATGCTCTCCTTCTGGCACCTACTATCATCTCCTCAGCCATTGCAAGAGATGAAAGCCGTGGCGCACACTACAAAGTTGGCTTTGAAAATGAAGATGAAGCACTGAAAAAACATATTGTCCTTCAGTGGACCAAGGAAGAAACATGCAAATAAAAATTCTTCGCTCTAAGACCAATAGCCATCAACTCTACACACTCCCTGCAGGAGAAATACCACTTTTAAATGCTTTGAGTTACAT
>CBFHPE010000057.1:0-11382 GCA_965657515.1 Sulfurovum sp. | reverse complement strand
GTGTGAGCTTATAAACTTTAAATTCTCCTATCTCTACTGCTCCTAGTTCTAAAAGCTTATCACCTATGGTCAGCCATTGGTTTTTAGAATACTCTTCACCTATGCCATAGACAGAAAGTGTATCGTGTCCATTTTGAAGTACACGCTGCTCTTTACTTCCTTTAAGTACATCTATCACATAGTGCAGACCAAAGTTCTGTTCTGTGCGCAAGATGGTTGAAAGAAGCATACGTGCTGCAGTGGTAATGTCTATCTTTTCACTTTGGGGAGCGGTACAGTTGTCACATTTATCTCCACATACCTCTATACGGTCATCAAAATACGCCGCGATGCTCTGATGTCTACAGTTCTCAGAGTTTGCAAAACGCACCATGGCATCAAGTTTGTTGAAAGCGTGTTGTTTGTACGGTGTCTCAGGAAGATCTTCTATGAACATCTTCTGCTGTACGATATCCTGTGCAGAGAAAAGCAGCAGGGTTTCTGAAGCGACTCCGTCTCTTCCTGCACGGCCTATCTCCTGATAGAAGTTCTCCAAGGTCTTTGGCATGGTCATGTGCACAACAAAACGAATGTTTGATTTGTCTATCCCCATACCAAAAGCGATGGTAGCCACAACGATCTGTACACGGTCAGCCACAAAATCTGCATAGGTAGCATTTTTCTCTTGTGTAGGAAGCCCTGCATGATACGCTTTAGCTTCTATGCCTTTTCCCTGTAAAAACTGTGCTACAGCTTCAGTAGACTTACGCGAAAGTGTATAGATGATACCTGATTCATCTCTATGCAATTTTAAAAACTCCATAAGCTGAGCACGTCCGTCTTTGATGCGGTGTCTTGCATTGATCGTCAAGTTTTCTCGAAATAGAGAACCCCTTACACGTTTTGGTTCAACCAGTCCAAGGTTTGCAGCGATGTCACTCTCTACGGCATGGGTAGCAGTAGCAGTAAATGCGGCGATAGGTGTTGTGGCAAACTGTTCTTTCAGCAAAGAGAGTCTTCTGTAATTCTCTCGAAATTCATGTCCCCACTCTGAAACACAGTGTGCTTCATCGATCACAAAAAAATTGATAGGAAGTTGGTGAAGCAGATTTAGAAAATAAGCATTGGTCAAACGTTCCGGAGCAACATACAGGAGTTTTATCTCTCCTGCATGTAATTGCTCTTCTATCTTCTGAGACTCATCCAAGTCCTGCATAGAAGAGAGCATAGCAGCAGGAATATCATTTGCCCTTAATGCCACTACCTGATCATGCATGAGTGCCAAAAGTGGAGAGACTACGATCGTGATACCTTCCATAAGAAGTGTAGGCAGTTGATAACATAAAGACTTGCCTCCCCCTGTAGGAAGGATCATCAGCACATCTTCTTTATTGATAATGGCATCCACCACTTCTTCCTGCAAAGGTCTAAAAGTATCATGTCCGAAATAGTGTTTAAGGGTTTCTAATTTATTCATAATAGAAGTGTAGCGAGTTAACATACAAAAGAAGAAAAAACATGTCATATTGTCATGTTTTTTCTTCTTTTGTGTGAAAGTTTTTTTGGTCTATTATTTCACTCTAATGGAACTTATACCCTACACCCCATACAGGTTCAAAATATTGTTTTTCAGCCTGAGGGTCTATCTTATTTTTAAGTCTGTTTATAGCAACATTGATAGCATTGTCATTGACAGATTCACCTTCAACACCCCATACCTCATCACGCAAAAAATCTCGTGTAAGTGGTTTATCAATGTGTTTCATAAAGGTATGCAGCAGATTGAATTCCAAATTCGTGAGAGAGATAAGAGAACCGTCTACATAAAGATCTTTTTTGCTTAGATCCATTGTCAATGCTTTGTATTTCATACGGTCTTGTTTTTGCAATGCTCCGGAACGTTTAAGCAATGCTTTGACTCTCAGTGTCAACTCTTTAGGAGAAAATGGTTTACATATATAGTCGTCCCCACCAGCTTCAAAGCCTTCTTCAAGTTCAGACTCTTTGTCTTTTGCAGTCAAGAAGATCACTGGTATATCATACCCTACTTCACGAAGATAGGCTATAAACTCTGAACCTTCCATCCCAGGAAGATTACGGTCGACAAGCATTAAAGAGGGGGTCTCTTCTTCTAAGAATTGTTCAACATTTTCAGTTGACAGAAAGCCTGTCACACTATAGCCCTCTTTGCTCAGATGATACTCTATAAGCTCTAAGATATCTTCTTCATCTTCGATGACTACTATTTCGATGTGTTCATTTTGCATAGTGCATTATAGCACAAGCAATTTAGAACATCATACTAAAGTTTCCCACCCATACGGGCAAAAATAACACGCTGTGACATAGAGTCCAAACGGTCTATGATCTTGAGGTTTTTACGTATATATTTTAAAAGATTAAAATACTCTTCTGCAAGTCCGTCTGCACCACATATCTTTTGGATCACCTCTTTTTCAAGTAAGGTGTAGATGTCATCTGTTTTAGAGTACTCTACATCTATTTTAGCTGCCAGATTTTTGATCTTGTCATTGTCATCAAAAGTTTGGAACATTTCTAAAGATTGATCAAAGGCATTGATCGTACAGCGGTTGATCGTCAATGATTCTTGTATGAGTTCTGTGATATTTGCATTATCTTCATTCAACATGCTTTGCATATTTTTCAGATAGTTATTGATGTTCGCGCGAATACGGTTAAGTGCTGATGTTATTTTTAGATAAGAGACAAGTTCCCTAAGATCTCTGGCCTCGGGGGTGTATTTGGCAAATATAAGTACAATGTTATTGTCTATTCTTTCTGTCTCTTTAGAAATATCTTTAAGCCCTTTTCTGGCAACATCAAGTTTTTGTGCATCTTTTTCATTAAGTGCATCAAACCCCTCTTTATTTGCTAAAGCTAAACCTTCCAGTACCTTATATACTGAGTCTCTTACTTCATATCTTGCTTCACTGTATCCTATTAACATTCTCTAATCCTTTATCCAAATCTCATTATTATTTCTCATTCTTCTCACTAACATATTGCCAAAAGCAATAATCGATCTATCCAAATCTACCTGTGATGTAATCTTCTGTCAATTTCTCTGATGGGTTGAGAAATATCTTGTCTGTTTCATCATACTCTACCAGATCACCCAAATACATAAATGCCGTATAGTCACTTAGTCTGGAAGCCTGCTGCATATTATGTGTTACGATGACCACAGAGACTTCTTTTTTCAACTCTGCGATAAGTTCTTCTATAGCACCTGTTGAGATAGGGTCTAGTGCTGATGTAGGTTCATCAAACAAAAGTACTTTTGGCTTAAGTGCCACTGCTCTGGCGATACAAAGTCTCTGCTGCTGTCCACCGCTCAAACCTAAAGCGCTCTTGTTCATTCTGTCTTTCGTCTCATTCCAAATAGCTGCATCCTGCAATGCTTTTTCTACACGTCCCTGCAACTCGGTCTTGTTTTTGATCCCTGCAAGCTTAAGTCCATATGCGACATTGTCAAAAATGCTCATAGGGAAAGGGGTAGGTTTTTGAAAGATCATTCCCACTTCCTGACGTAGTTTTATGAAATCATTCTCTCGTTTTAGATCTAAAATATTTTCTTTACTTCCGTCTTCTTTATAAAGATTGATCTTACCTTCATACATATTTCCTGCATAGAGATCATGTATACGATTCATCGCTCTAAGCAGTGTGGATTTACCACATCCGCTTGGTCCTATCATTGCTGTGATCTTGTTTTCCTCTATAGGAAGATTTATCTTTTTTAATGAAGGTGCATCCGCAGATGCATAGGTAAATGAGAAATCTTTTACATCCATTACCAAATTATTTTTTGCCATACTCTTTCTCCTCTTACTTTTTATTTCTTAACACAAATCGACCCACAAGATTGATAAACAATACGATCATGGTCAATATAAATGAAGCTGCCCAAGCCAACTCTCTGCTTGCATCATCGGGGTACGTTGCAAGGTTGTAGATACTTACGGTAAGTGAAGGGAACTGTTCACTTAGATCCATAGTGAAAAACTGATTATTTGCTGAAGTAAACAGTAGTGGTGCCGTCTCTCCAATGATCCTTGCGAAAGAAAGAAGTATTCCTGTTGCTATCCCTACTTTCGCTGCTTTCACAACGATCTGCAAAATGATCTTATGTTTAGAGCCACCCAGTGCCATGCCAGCTTCTCTTAGCTCCTGAGGTACAAGTGACAACATATTGTCAGTGGTTGAAATGATGATAGGTATCATCATGATAGCCAAAGCCACGATACCCGCATATCCGTTATATCCGCCAAAAGGATCAACCATAATTGCAAATACAAAGACACCTATAACTATGGAAGGTGCAGACATCATGACATCACTCAAGTTACGGATCACAGAAGCCAACTTAGATCCATGCCCATACTCTCTAAGATAGATACCTGCCATCATCCCAATAGGCACAGCAATGATCGTAGCGATAAAAGCCATCATAAATTGCCCTACAAGCAGATTTCGTATACCACCTTCTACAAGGTCATTGGTAAATGTACTCCATTGTATACTGGTAATACCTTTATAGCTTAGTGTCGCAAGTATCCAAAAAAGGAAACTAATACCTATCACTGCAGAGAGTGTTGAGAGTATCAAGATAATTTTATTTAGTAAAAGTCTGTTCATCTATTTCACCCTTTCATTTTTGTTTATTGCCAAGAAAATAGAACTTCGCTATAGAAATAATAATGAAGCTCACCACAAACAGGATCAGTGCCAAGAAGTACATAGAACTCATTTCAAGATCTTGCGCTTCAGCAAAGTTGTTTGCTAAAAGTACCGGGATCGATGTTGTAGGGTCTGTGATAGTCCCTGGTATACTCATCACTGAACCAATGAGGAAGGCCACTGCCATCGTCTCTCCCAAAGCACGTCCCAATGCCAAAATGATCGAACCGATGATCCCGCCTTTAGAATAAGGCATGATCACATCCTTAATCACTTCAAACTTCGTAGCACCCATGGCATACGCTGATTCTTTTAGTACCTGTGGTGTTGTATTCATTGCATCCCTGGAGATGGCGGCCATAAACGGGATGATCATGATCGCAAGCACGATCCCTGCGGTTAAAAGCCCTACACCGTTACCACCTACTGTGGACTGGACACTGGGAGCAAAATAAAACAATCCCCACATACCATAGATAATACTTGGGATAGCTGCAAGAAGTTCGATAGCAACAGAGATCGGTCTTGAAAGCTTTTCTGATGCGATCTCTGTAAGGAAAATAGCGATCCCCATAGCCAATGGGGTAGCGATGATCATCGCTATCAGTGTAGAGAGTAAGGTACCGATAAAAGGAATATACCCTCCAAAGATACCACCTTCATCATCCTCATCTGCTTCCCATGTCTCATTTAAAAGAAAATCAAAACCAAACTCACGCATAGCCTCTTGTGCATAGGTAAAAAGTATCGTAAAGATACCTACAAGCAGAAAGAAAGAGAGTGTTGCTGAGAAAAAAGAAAAATTTCTAAAGAGTTTTCCACTCATTATTTGCCTTCATTATTAATTTCGGGGATTGTAATAAAGTTTGGTAACATTTTGGTTACCATTTAACAAAACACCACTGAAGCAAAGCTCCAGTGGTTACGCTAACGCTAAGTTTCCTTTATCAGGAAGCTCACACGACTAGTCGCTTTCAAGACACATCTATCATAATTGTAAATGTATTCAAGGAGTTACAATGATAGATGTGTTTTAGGGAGAAGATGCTCTCTAAAAAGAGAGCTTTGTTAGGGAATAAATAGATCTTTTATTTGATCTTTTTAGCTTCCCAGTATGCTCTAATAGCATCTTTTGTCTCTTTTGGAAGTGGCACATAACCAAGATCAGATGCAGCTTTATCGCCATTTGTATAAGCCCATTCCATAAATGCTGTCACTTGTTTATTTGTCTTCATTTTCTCAGTTGGGAGCAAAATGAATGTTGCTGCTACGATAGGGTAAGATGTTGCACCTTCCGGGTCACCGATCACTGCATAGAAATCATTAGCAGCTGTCCATGAAGCATATTTCGCTGCATCCTGGAATGATGGAACTGTTGGGTTAATGTATTTACCCTCTTTGTTCTCAACTTGTGCTGCAGATAATCCTAACTTTTCTTTGTATGCAAACTCGATGTAACCAATTGAGTTTTTGATCTGTTGGATATTTGCAGAAACACCTGAGTTAGACTTTCCTGCAACTATTTTTGCTGCTTTCCACGTTGGCTTTTTGCTTGCTTTGATGTTTGCATCAATTTTATTTAAGAAATATGTAAAGTTATACGTAGTACCTGATTTGTCTGCTCTTACTGCAACCGTAATAGGTGCATCTGGAAGTTTTACACCTGGGTTTTGTGCAGTAATAACCGCATCATTCCACTTTGTGATCTTACCACTAAAGATACCTGCTGCAGCCTCACGACTTAATTTTAACTCACCATCTTTAACGCCATCGATATTGTATGCAAGTACGATAGCCCCAACAACTGTCGGAAACATGTAAAGTTTAGCATCTTCAAGCTTTTTCGCCTTAAGTGGCTTGTCTGAACCAGCAAAATCTACCATTCTTTTTTTAATAGACTTAACACCGTCTCCAGAACCAGTTGGTGTGTAATTTACTTTTTTACCTGTTGCTGCGAAGTACTCAGCTGTCCATGCTTTATATACAGGTCCAGGAAATGATGCCCCTCTACCTTTTAGATCAGCAGCGCTTGCTCCTGTCAATGCTACAGAAGCTGCTACAGCTGCTGTCACTAGTCTTTTAAATGTCATATGTTTTCCTTTAGAAATTTAGGTATCCATTTGGATTGTGCGAAGTATAAAACAACTTGGAAACATTTTGGTTACATAGAAATAAAGTTTGATTTTTATTTTTTAAGCGCTTGTAGAGAGACACGATGGGAAAATGTATGTCAGGTTTAAACGAGTTTATATCCTACGCCCCAAACAGGTACAAAATACTCTTTCTCTCCGGTAGGATCTATCTTCTTTTTTAGTCTGTTCATTGCAACATTGATCGTTTTATCATGAAAATCAATGCTATCATCTCCCCATACCTCATCACGAAGAAAATCTCTGTCAAGAGGCTGTTTAGGATTTTTGACAAAGGTATGGATGAGTTTAAATTCAAGGTTGGTAAGTTCTATATGCTTTTTGTCTATAGAGAGTTCTCTCTTTTGCATATCAAGTACAAGATCTCTATATTTGATCATAGACTCCGATGTCACACCACTACGTCTTAAGAGTGCTTCTATACGAACGATCAGTTCCCCAGACGAAAAAGGTTTTGTCATATAGTCATCACCACCGGATGAAAAACCTTCTATCAGGTCACTCTCTTTGTCACGCGCAGTAAGGAACATGACAGGCATGTTGTATCCAAGACCTCGAATGTACGAAACAAATTCAGATCCTTCAACACCCGGAAGATTTCTGTCTACTATCAGTAAAGCAGGATTCTCTTCTTCTAAAAACTGTTCAACATTCTGCGTAGAGAGAAATCCCATGACTGAGTAACCCTCTTTCCCAAGATGATATTCTAAAAGCTCTAAAATATCCGGTTCATCTTCTATGATGACTATTTCTATGTCGTTCTTTTCATTTGTATTATGCATCCTGTATCATAGTATCTATTGATAACAATTTGATTACAGACTAAACTGATGCCTTAACCCCTCACCCTTCTTGTACAAGCAAAATATTTTTTGTATACTCTTGATAAGATAATGGTTTAAATCAACAAATGGAGAAGTATATGAAAACGGTATCATTGGTTCTTGGAAGTGGTGGAGCTCGTGGTTTAGCACATATCGGAGTTATCCATTGGCTCGAAGAACATGGATATGAAATAAGATCTATCTCTGGATGTTCTATGGGTTCTTTGATAGGTGGCATCTACGCGGCTGGCAAACTAGATGAGTTTGAACAGTGGATTCGTGCCTTAACAAAATTAGATATCCTGACATTATTAGATATGTCATGGAGTAAAAGTGGACTTGTAAGAGGAGATAAGATCATTGATACATTGATTGACTTGGTAGGTGAGCAAAAGATCGAAGATCTGCCTATCCCTTTTACTGCAATAGCTGCAGACATAAAAAATGAGAAAGAAGTTTGGATAAACTCCGGTAGTTTATTTGCTGCTATCCGTGCATCGATATCATTGCCTCTATTCTTTACACCTTATGAGAACAACGGCATTCAACTCATAGATGGTGGTGTTTTAAACCCTGTTCCTATCGCCCCAACATTCAATGATGATACACAGATGACACTTGCTGTTAATCTAGGCGGGCCATTAGAAAAGATGCAAAAGTCAGCTCCTGAACAGAAAACACCTGTACAAGAATTACAAACATTCCAAGGAAAGATTAGCCACTACATTAACAACTTTCAACAAAATATGGGTAAAGAAGTACATGAGCTGGACTTAGGAGTTTATGATATTGCAAATCAGGCTTTCGATGCTATGCAAAGTACTATTGCAAGACAAAAGCTTGCAGCATATCCTCCAGACTTCACGATTGAAATTGCCAGAAATGCATGTGGAACCTTAGAATTTGATCGGGCAGATGAAATGATAGCGTTAGGGTATAAAAAAGCAAAAGAAGCTTTGTCTTGAATGCAGTTTTCTCTCTATAAAATCCAATCATTGCTCGCAGCCAAAAACCTTATAAAATAATATATTTTATAAGGTTTTCAAAAAATATTATTTTCTAGAAAACCATCGCTAACAATTTAACCCTAATCAGTCCAACTATACTGCCAAGTTACAGTTATGGCATCAAAGTCAGTACCGTATCTCACATTAATACCTGTACTAGCAAATATTTTAATTGCGTTTTGTTTGTCTATAGGCATTGTGAATGTCATTCCCATTCGGGTATTTTCTAATTCATTACCTGATCCAATACCATCATTGATATATTCTCCGCCCCAATAATAAGTCACTCCTAAAGCTAACCAAATACCTTTTTGAAATGAATAAAGAGCATGTACCTGGGTTGAATATACTGGATCTTGTTTTCTTTTTATGTCACCATAGAAATCTTCATTGGTAGAATAAAATTCTGCTTCTGCCCCAAATTCAAATGTAAAATCAGATATTTGTTTAGAGATACCAATAGCTGGTTTTACAGCCCACCTATTTGTACCAATATTCACAAGTTTGGATTTGTCATATTGCCCTGTTGGTAGAGTTGTTTGAATACTTATACCAATAATAATATCTTGTTTATACGATGCAAATTCATCAAGTGTAAGTGAGGGGGCACCAAGTAGATTAAATGTAAGTCTTGCTTTAATGTCTCCTATCCCAATTATATCTCGTCCTACATCCATCCCATAGTATTGTGCAGTACCTGAAAGGTTTGAGTAGGGAAAAATAATATCAAACTTTGCATTATGACCCAAAAAACCAAATGTTCTACCATAGACTAAAACTGCACTGTCTATTTTTAAATTTGGATTTTCTATACCAAGAGCCTGATTTTGGGGTATGGCTCCTTGAGTATGGTCATAGCCGAATAATATAACATTTGCATCAATAGGAGTATTAGCATAAAGTTTGGGTTCAAGTGTCTGCGCAATAACACCTTGAGTATATACTAGTAAAATTAATAGCAGTTTTTTCATCCCGATTTCCTATCCAATTACCAGATCAAATTCTTAATCACCAAATTCATAAGTGTATGAAATACTAAGTTTTTCTACCTGTCCGTAATCATCATTCGATATAAATGCGAAACTATTCATTGATTGTTTATCTGTCAAACGATAACTAATTCCAACACCGCCCCAAGTCCCTGAATAACTATTAGAACCTTTTGAACCTCCTAAGAAACTAAGGAAAGTCCATTGTTCATTGAGCGGTCTTAATACAAATGCACCGATATATCCTCCATCACTGCTATTGGGTAATAAAACAAAATTTTCACTTAACTCTGGTTCTACTGATTCAACATAGTTTTTTCCTTCATTATGGTTAAATCCTGCCATTGGAAAAACTTGCCATTGACCTGTAGAGACACCTAATGCACTCATTGGGACAAATGTACCTATACTGTAACTGTTTTTATAGGCATCATTGTCATAGTCCGTTCTACTAAAGTTAAAATTTACAATACCAAAATTAAATAACCACGAACCCCCGATACGCCATTCACTGCCATCTTCATTGATTCGGGCATTTATTTTTCGAACAGCATCTACACTCAATGCACCTGATAAAACAAATTCACCGTTATAGCCCAAACCTAATTTTGTAGTGACTTTCGTTGGGTCTTCAGGGTTCTTCTCTGTTGCATAAGCAAAACTATTTAAAACAAGTAAAATGAATGTTGCTACTATTAAACGATTAAAATAATACATCCTATCCTCATGTGACTAATTACCTAAAAATGACTTATTGTATCTGCGAAAACTTTTCATTATTCATCAATTATTTAGGAAACATGAACTGTATTTGCGCTCTCATTTGCCATTCAGGACCAAAATTATCTGGTGTAACAACATTATAATAGGCTGAAAGTTGGGCATTTAGTGGTAGTTTTCCAACTTTAAAAACTCTACCTACACCACCACCCAGCGGTATGGTCCATCGGTTATCACTGTCTGCTTCCCAATTAGCTGTATTGATCGGTGCAGTGATCAAATACCATCCGTCTGACATATTATAGTTGGCAAAATACTGCAGGGTGAAAAGATTGATGTCATTATCTCCTGATCCTGAGACTGACCAGATATTACTAACAAGTGCACCAACGGTCCAGTTGTCGATCTTAGTACGCGCACCTCCAGAAATCCCAAGACCCCATTTATCTGCACCTAACATATCATCTGTGGCTGTGGGCAAAAGGAACATCGGTCCTGCACCCCACATAATTTTACCTGGCTCTTTTGGTGAGAGAAAAGCAGTAAATGTTATATCTCCTAATCCATTAGTTCTATCCTGTCCAGGAAACAACCCTGGCTGTGAAACAATTGGCATAATAGTACGGGTGATAAGATTCCACTCATCGTTAATTTCAAAGGGCCATACAGGCTGAATATTAAGTGTGTTCTTAGTCTTATTATCAGGTCCTATATTGAAGTCTGTATTATTTTGAAATGGAACAGAGATCAAATTAGCTACCGGATTTTGGGCAGCATCACGCAATGCATCAGTATTGTCCTCTACTGCTAACACATTACAAGATAGCCCACCAAGTAACAATGTAGCCAATAGTGGTTTGTATAATTTTATTTTTTTCATTAAAAATCCTTTATTTATTTTTATTTACACGCTCAATCTTCGGTTCTGTCCATGTACCATTTAACGCTTTCTCTTTCGGCCAGTAGAGACGCATGACCACACTGAATGATCCTTTTGCTGAAGGTAACCAAT
>CBFHPE010000056.1:0-11618 GCA_965657515.1 Sulfurovum sp. | reverse complement strand
TTTCTTTTTTTCAATTAAAAAAAGTTCAGCCATCTTTTTTTGATGTGCTCTTTGCTTCTCTAAAGCTGCCTCTTGTGCTGCATTTTTTTCTTGCAATGCCATCAACTCTTTTTTCGCTTTTATCTCTTCTTCAAGCTTTTTTGCTTTAAGACGCATTTCTTCACGCGCATCTGCTTCTTTTTTTGCTTCTATTTCAGGTTCAGATAATGCAAGCCCATGCTTTTTTGCTTCTTCTACAAGTTCCGCATCCATCTTAGCATCTTCTGCTTCCAATGCAGCATCCACTTCAGCAGATAGATCACTCTCAGCCTTTTTCTTTCTTACAGGTGCTTCTTTAGCATTAGCTTCTTTTTCAAGTTCAGCATCCATCTCATCGTCTTCTAAATCTGCATCTTCTCTTGCCTCAGCAAGTGCACTTAATTCAGAGAGTAATGCATCTTCCTCACTATTTATCTGTAAAAGATTTTCTTTTATTTCAAAGGGATTCTCAGATGCATTCGCATTCACTAATAATACCGCCACTGCTGTCCATAAATATCTTTTCATTATTGCTCCTTTTTGGTAATTACTGCTCTTAACTGAGATTTTCTTATACCATAAGTAAAGAAGCACAGAATAAAAGTGTGGTAATGATTTTATACATTCAATTTAAAGTATGACATGAGTATATCATAGAGTATAGTAAATATTTATATGTTTGTATAATAATAAATAGAAAAAATAAAAATTGGGAAAATTTGTTTTAAAGTATATCTCTTAAAACCATAGCATAATGTAATACAACAAGATTTAGTAAGAAAATTCCCATAGATGACCCTTTGGAAAAAAGCTTCTGTAAAGGTGTTTTAGTCATATTTAATGTCATCATACTGATGGTCATATGTATCACAGTAAGTACAAAAATGACAGCAACTAAATAGAGCTTGATACGCAGTGAATCTATGACTTCATTGGTCACATTTGAAAAGAGAATATCCAAAAGGCCATTGTTATTTATCATGATATACCCTGTATAGAGTAAAATAATAAGTGCACCTGTTTCGAAGTAACCGTAAATAGGACCAATACGAGGATAGACTGCATCCTGATCTTCTTTTTTTCTAAGCGTCACACCTAATAAAAACATAAAAAATGCTCCGCCTATCCATGCGATAGCTGCAACAAGGTGTAAGTGTATCGCCCAACCCATTATTTGCCTTCTTTGTTGTGATGTCCTAAAGAACAATATTCTTTGGCATTGTCAGCATCGAGTAAAAGTAACCCATCTGGCTTAATACGGTTCCATGTTTTAGCTTCTTTTACCAAATAGACCTCTATACCCATCTCTACAAGATTCAAAAATGTTTTATAGCCCAATTCTTTAATGTAAAGCGTATCTATATTTAACGTTTTGAAATATTCAAAAAAAACAGGAGACTTTGATGTTTTATGCGGATTCTCCTGCACAATGATCTGTCCTTCATCTAGAAAAGCAAATGAATGTGCTTTTCTAAAACGACCAGCA
The DNA here is from genome assembly GCA_965657515.1 of Sulfurovum sp. Lineage (GTDB taxonomy): Bacteria > Campylobacterota > Campylobacteria > Campylobacterales > Sulfurovaceae > Sulfurovum. The sequence goes on along the minus strand of CBFHPE010000056.1, from coordinate 10,114 downwards.
ATTGTTTTTTTGTCTTCTTCGACAGGTATGAGTGTCATTAGCTATCCAGCTTTAAAACGGCCATAAATGCCTCTTGAGGTACTTGTACTTTTCCTATGGATTTCATACGTTTTTTACCTGCTTTTTGCTTCTCTAAAAGCTTTCTCTTACGTGTAATATCACCACCATAACATTTGGCAGTCACATTTTTACCCATGGACTTTACGTTAGAACGTGCAATGATATTGTTTCCTATACTTGCCTGTATAGCCACCTCAAAAAGTTGTCTAGGGATCAATTCTTTAAGTTGAGCAACAAAAGCAAGACCACGTGTACGCGCTTTCTCTTCAGGAACGATGATAGAGAGTGAATCTACAACATCTCCAGCGACACGGATGTCAAGTTTTACAAGGTTTCCTTCTCTGAAACCTACAGGTTCATAGTCAAAACTTGCATACCCTTTAGTAATAGACTTCAACTTATCATAGAAATCCATCACAATCTCGTTCATAGGGATGTCATACTCCAAAAGTACACGTGTTTCATTGAGATAATCCATCTTTATCTGTATACCACGACGATCGTTAAGTAATTTGATAAGATTACCTAAGTACTCTTGCGGTGTCAAAATAGTCGCTTTTACATATGGTTCAAATACTTTAGAAAGTTTTTGCGGTTCTGGAAGTTCTGATGGATTTTGTATCTCAAACTCTTCACCGTTTGTAAGCTCTACCCTGTAGACAACTGTAGGTGCTGTAGCAATGAGTTCAAGATTAAACTCACGTTCCAAACGCTCTTTGATAACTTCCATATGAAGCATACCAAGGAAACCGGTTCTAAATCCTGAACCCAGTGCCATAGAGGACTCTGGCTCAAAACTTAATGATGAGTCATTCAGTTTCAATTTATTGAGCGCATCACGAAGATCTTCAAACCTGTCAGTCTCTATAGGGTAAATACCTGCAAATACAAAAGGTTTCGCAGGCTCAAAACCATGTATAGGTTCTGCTGTAGGCATCTTAGCATCAGTAATCGTATCACCCACTTGCAAAGCATCAACTGTTTTAAGTCCCATGACTACGATACCGATCTCACCAGTATTTATCTCAGGTGTTTTCACAGGTGCGATGGGATTTGGATACATAAGGTTCAATACCTGATGTTCATCTTTAGTTCCCATCACTTTTAGCATCTGCCCTTTTTCTATCTTCCCGTCAAATATACGTACAAGTGCCAATGCTCCAAGGTAATTATCGAACCATGAGTCATAAATGAGTGCTTTTAGTGGTGCACTTGCGTCTCCTGTAGGTGCAGGTACACGTTCAACGATACTATCTACAAGCTCGGCAACACCTAAACCTGTTTTAGCTGATACAAGGTTATGTTCAGTGGCATCAATTCCTATAGCTTCTTCCAATTCAGAAAGTACTCTATCAGGATCTGAGGCAGGAAGATCGATCTTATTTACAACAGGAAGTAATTCTAAGTCATTCTCTATAGCGATGTAAACATTGGCGATGGTCTGTGCCTCAACACCTTGTGCAGCATCGACGATGAGCAGTGCTCCGTCTGAAGATGCCAAAGAACGGCTCACTTCATAAGAAAAATCTACGTGACCCGGAGTGTCAATGAGGTTAAGGATATACGGTTCGCCATCTTTCATGTAGTCCAAACGTACTGACTGTGCTTTAATGGTAATACCACGCTCTTTTTCTATATCCATAGTATCCATTACTTGTGATGACATCTCTCTGTCACTTACCGCCCCACACTCTTGTATGATACGATCTGCTAACGTAGATTTACCATGGTCTATATGTGCGATGATAGAAAAATTACGTATATTTTTTTGTGGTACTGCCTTAGCCAATGTTTTTCCTTGTTTTCCATACAATGCAGGATCGATAATATCGACCATCAATGTTGTATGATATTGATCATTTGGTCGAAATTTTCGACCTTATATTTTTTAATGGTTTATGTATTTGTTTCAAAAAGTGAATTAACACTTTCGTTATTATTTACTCTTCTGATGACTTCACCAAGCATTGGTGCTGTTGAAAGCATTTTGATCTTGGAAGATACTTTACCCATAGGAATGGTATTTGCTACAACCAATTCATCAAGGTCACCTTCTTCTATACGCTCATAGGCAGGACCTGAAAGTACTGGGTGTGTACAACATGCCATCACCGATGTTGCACCCAAGTTTTTGAGGGCAGATGCAGCTTTAACCATTGTTCCAGCAGTATCTACCATGTCATCAATAAGGATAACATCTTTACCCTCTACTTCACCGATGATATTCATCACTTCACTCTCATTGGCTTTTTCACGACGTTTGTCGACGATCACCATATCTAATCCAAGTTTATTGGCAAAATATCTGGCTCTTGCAACCCCGCCTATATCCGGAGAAGCTATGATAGGGTTTTTGAACTTTTTGGACCTGATATAATCCATAAACAAGATAGCTCCATAAAGGTTATCTACAGGGATATCAAAGAAGCCCTGTATTTGAGATGCATGAAGGTCAACCGTCACCATACGTGTAATACCTGCTGTCTCCATCAGGTTTGCTACAAGCTTTGCTGTAATAGGTACTCTAGGAGCAGCTTTTCTATCTTGTCTTGCATACCCGTAATACGGAACAACAGCTGTTATAGATCTTGCAGAAGAACGCTTTAAAGCATCTGTCATAATAAGCAATTCCATTAAATGGTCATTTGCCGGTGCTGATGTAGGCTGTACAATAAACACGTCTTTACCACGTACAGATTCTGCAATTTGCACAGAGATCTCACCATCGGAAAAACGATTGATCTTTGCTTTTGAGAGAGGTTGTTCCAAGTACTTTGCTATCTCTTCAGAGAGTTCAGGGTTTGAAGTACCCGAAAAAATCATATATCCGCTCATGTTTGTGTACCTTTATGCATATTTTATAGCTTGTATTCTACACAAAAGTTGATAAAAAGGGGATTTAAAGCTCTCTATTATTACACTATATGCAGAAATATATAATACGGATTGAAATGATACGAAAAGCGTTTAAGAAAAAATCTTCAGGTTCAAAACTTGATAAGTTTATAGAAAAGTATAATCTTCCTAGAGAATACCTTAGCGTCAACAGAAAATCAGTTAGCAGAGGTGTACTTATAGGTCTTTTCTGGGCTTTCATTCCTATGCCTATGCAGATGCTCGGCGTGATGATCACTACGCCACTTTTTCGTTTTAATGTTCCTATAGCCATCTCTATGGTCTGGCTATCAAATCCTTTTACTATGCCACCTATGTATTACTTGGAATATCTTACCGGAAACATTATCCTGGGCAGAGAAGGTCTTGAAGATATAGAACTCACTATGGAGTGGTTCTCTGAGCATTTTGATGACATCCTCATTCCACTTTATGTAGGAACTGCATTCTATTCGATCATTGTCTCTACTATGGTCTACTTTCTTATCAACTGGTTATGGATCAAGTCTGTACATAAAGATAAAGATGAGATCAAGCGCTCTAGAAAATCTAAGATGAGAGAAGATATAGAAATTTGATCTAAATCAAGAATACAATGAGAACTTAACACTAATTTAACACTAATATATGATAATATTAATGTCTTAAATGGAAGAAAAGACGTTGCCCTCCCTGACCCCTTTTATAAATCGGAGGGCAATTTACCTGTCCATCAAAAAATCTTTTAAATATACCGATCGTTAACTAAAATACTTTATTATTGTAAAAATATAAATATAAAGTTCAGACCATATGTATCAAAAATTAATCTTAGTAATATTCTTCTGTATTTCACTCTTGCAAGCAAACTACACGCTTAAAGTTGATAAACGTGAAAAAAGTAAAATAGACCGCATGCCAAAAAATTCTGTGGCCGATATGAAACATATACCTCAGGATCCTGCTTATTATGCAGAGCAGATCAAACCTTTTTCAAAAACAGAACAACTTGCACTAGATGAAGAATTTAATAAAAAGTATTTTAGACCATGGTCTTTAGAGAAGCTTGACATACCTGAAAAAGATTTTGGATGGGAGATAAGATTTGTAACAAAAAAGCCGATTTATAGAGAAAAAGGAAAGGTCATACCTGCTTCGATCTATAATAAGTGGATAGCAAATGCTGACTATGAAAACGTTGATAGTAAAAAATATAAAGCCATCACAGTTAAGCGTACAAATGTTAAAGCACTGCCAACTTCTTCTGCGTACTACAGAGACCCTAAAAAGACAGGTGAAGGTTTTCCTTTCGACTACAATCAAAACTCAGCACTACATATAAATATTCCTCTTTATATCTCACACTTTTCAAAAGATAATCGTTGGGCTTTTGTAAGAGCATCCTACGCTTTTGGATGGGTAAAAACCTCTGATCTTGCTCTGGTAAATAATGATTTCATCAAGACATTTAAAAACGATACTTATGCCATGGTCATAAAAGATAACCTGAGACTCTACGATGATGATACCCCTCTGTCTATAGTGAAAATAGGAGCCCTCTTTCCTATAGCTGAAGATGGAGAACACTATCTGACTGCTTCACGTGACACTAAAGGAAGAGCACATATAGAAAAAGTAGAAGCTGTAGTACAAGGAGAAGAGATCATTGCAAAAAAACCTCTTCCTTTTACTGCCAAAAATGTAGCCATGTTGGCAAAAGAGTTTTATGGGGAGCCTTATGGTTGGGGTGGAAGCTATGAATGTCGAGACTGTTCAGCAACTACGAGAGACTTTTTAGGGGCATTTGGTATCTTCTTACGTCGTAACTCAGGGAAACAGGCTGAAGATGGTGAAAATATCAATATAAAAGGTCTTCAAAAAAATACAAAAAAGAAAAAGATCATTAAAGATGCACAGCCTTTCCGATCTTTACTGCATGTTCCTGGACATATCGTTCTCTACCTTGGTGAGTATAAAGGAGAGCCCGTCATCATGCATACCTACTGGGGTATTCGTAAAAATGATAAAACGAAGATCATTACAGGGCGTACCATTATCACATCAACAGAACCGGGAAAAGAACGTGCTGATGTAAGAGAAAAAAGTAAACTTATCAATACTTTGCAAACTATTGTAAATTTTTAGGATAAAATATCGCATGAATAAGAAAGAAAAAATCAAAATATTTACAACTGCGATCAATGCAGGCACACATAAAGGGAAGAAGATAGAGATACCCGATATCTTCACTACACGATCTTCAAAAGGTATCTTAAAAGAGTCTCTTTTTAATACTTTGCAGTTTGACATCATTGACAAGAATTTTGTTGAAGTCTTCGCAGGATCAGGATCCATAGGACTTGAAGCGCTCAGTAGAGGTGCTGCACAATGTTACTTCATGGAGTATAACAAAACGGCCTTCCACTGTTTGGAAAACAATATAAAACGAGTTGATCCTTCAAGATGTCATGCTTTCTATGGCGACAGCTTTGAAAAGTTTCATACTGTTTACAACATCGTAAAAAGATCAAATGAAAAAACCTACTTCTACTTTGATCCTCCCTTTTCAACACGGGATGGTATGGATGATGTCTATGACAAGACCATCTCTCTAATAGAAAGTATTGAAGCGGATGTCTGTGAGATGGTCATCGTGGAGCATATGTCAAGCTTAGATATGCCAGAAAAGATCGGTACTTTGGTATTACAAAAACGTAAAAAGTTTGGTCGCAGTACTATGACCTATTATAAACCGGTCTAACTATCTGCTAAAAAGTGTTTACTAAACTCATCTGCGTGTAGAGGTTTAGAAAAATAATACCCCTGGTAACTCAATTCATCATCCAAGGCGAGAAGTACTTCTTTTTGTTCTATCTCCTCAATTCCTTCGATGACGATATTATAATTAAACTCTCTTCCTATATCCAGTATCATTTTAACCAAAGTTAACTCTTCGGGTTTCTCTATGATATCACTTATGAAAGCTTTATCGATCTTGAGGGTATTGAAAGATAGTTTCTTGAGGTAGGAAAGCGATGAATATCCTATACCAAAATCATCAATAGCACATTTGATACCGTGCCCGCGTAATTCATTGATCACATTTTGTGTACTGTCAAAACTGTCAATCAGTGAACGTTCTGTGATCTCTATCATGATATCAGATGTTTCTATACCATTCTTTTGCAGCGTCTTTAAAAACTCTTTTGCAAAATTCTGTTCTATAAGCTGTTGAGCATTAATATTGATAGAGACGTAATTAAGATGCCATACATCTGCATTTTTCCATGATCTTACCACCTTACAGACTCTATCGATGATCCACCATGTAATCCCTGAAAGCAATCCTGCCTTAATAGCTAAAGGTATGAATTCAGAGGGGCTCATCATACCTTTTTCTGGGTGTTCCCATCGTATAAGCGCCTCAGCAGAGAGCAATCTGTCATCATGCATTCTAACGATAGGTTGAAAGAACATATCAAACTGTCCATTATCTGTGGCATTTGCCAAGTCATGCTGCAGTACAAACAGATCTTTTTGTTTTTTATCTAAAGCTTCATTATAAAATGAGAGATGCTCATTTGTCTTTTTCGCCTGATACATCGTGATGTCCGCATGTCGTATGATCTCTTCAATATTACTGTACTCAGGTTCTATAATGATAATACCGATACTCGACTGCATATGCAAATGAAGGTCATCAATAATGAACGGATCATCAAAGATCATTTTTATTTGTCTTCCAAATATTTTTGCATGATTTTGCGCCTCTTCTTTGTCTCTTGTAAAATGAGGTAGAACAATAATAAATTCATCCCCACCTAAGCGACTGATACTACACTCATCTTGCATCGTATACTCTAAGCGATGTGCAACAGACAGAAGTACTTCATCCCCTACTTTGTGTCCCAAAGAGTCATTAATGCCTTTAAATTGATTCAGATCCAGATAAAAAAGTAAAGAATAATATGTACTGTGTTTATCCTTTAGGATGAGTTCATTCATATATTTCTCAAAACCTCTTCGGTTTAAAAGTTCCGTAAGGGTATCATGAACAGAAAGATGCTCAAGCTCTTCTATAGCATGTTTCTCTTTTGTCTTGTCTTCTATAATCGCAATAGCACCCATCAAATCATCATGCGAATCAGTATAAGGAAAAACATTTGCTTCGACCCAAAACTCTTTTCCTCTAATAGAACTATATGGGCCTATATACTGTTGTGCTCCCTCTGTCATAGATCTCATGATGACTTCTGAAGCTCTTGAATCAGGAAGATCTTTAAGATTCATGCCAATCAAACTTCTTTCCTCGTGTCCAAAAAGATCATCGAACTGTTTATTTGAATCGGTTAATTCAAATTTTTTATTAAAGGAGAACATACTTAAGGGAGATTCTTTAAATAAGCTATGCAACACATTATGATCTTTTTCCAGATTAACGATCTGTATGCGTTGATTATGCATTGTTGTGATAAGTACCAACTGTGCCATAAAATAAAGTATCAATAAAAGAGGAACAATATAAAATGTAACACTGTGAGAGTACATAAAAAGTGTTACAATTGCAGGTACTACAATAATACTAATATAAAGCAAGGATAAACGGTAATCTATATGCAAAGAAGTAATTGCACCAAAACTCATTCCCAATACCACTGCAACCGCAAACATTTGCCCAAAAGATTCAAGATGCGGTATAAAAAGAAGTGAAAAAAGTCCATAACCCACTGCTGTTGCCAGGGCAGAAAAAATAAATTTCTTATACCAAACTCTTGACGTATTTTTCTCCCTATCATTTATAAACTGATAGGCAGTATACATTCTGTATGAGACTAATAAAATAACAACTATACACCAACTCACGATCAACATTCCCAATTCTTCATATAGAAAAACCGTACTAAGTATCGCAAGTGTAGCCGCTACGGGCAGACTTTTGAGAGACATTGAGTAAAGTTCAGAAACTACAGAATCTGTTCCACTTTTTAAAAATGTAGTTTGATCAAATATATTTTTCATAAATAATTATACATAAATTATAATTCATCTGCCGTTTTAATGATGTCTAAACCAAACTTTTCTCTTAAAATATGCATCTTTTGACTAATTGACTGCTCTGATATATCTTCATCCAGAGCTAATAAAGAAAGCGTTTTATTATGTTGAGATGAGAAATTTGAAACATTTAGGGTAAGTTTGATGGCACCTTTATCGCGCTGGGCTATCTCTTTATACATTTGTGAAACCATAGATTTAAAAAGTTTTTCAGAAAAAATCCTGTCAACTGTAAGTGTTTTTTTAGATCTTACACCATATTCGTACCCTATTTTTAGATAATAACTTGTCGGATTTACTTCAATAGCCATCACCATATAGACGATATGCCGTGCCATGATCATAATACGTCTTTTTATCTCATCTACATTGCTAATAGCATCAAACGTCCGAGAAATACCTATGGATTTTCTATTTCCTCTGACATTGATACCCTCACCATCTGTACCTGTCACACGACCATAAAGCTGTATCCCAGGCTTTTTCCAACTATAAAAGAGAGATTTATGCTGCTTTATATCTCCCAACGTTTCTATATAATATTCAGCCAGTCTTTTTTGAAATCCTCTTCCTATACCGGGAAATGCCTTGATCGGGATATCTTGTATGTACGCATCTATATCTTTTACTTCAAATACACCATAAGGTTTAGCTGATTCTGTAGCCAATTTTGATATCCATTTTGCTTTTGAGATGCCTATAGAGACTGGAATATCAAAATGTTCAAGTAGCTTTCTTTGCAGTTCCTTAGCAAATGCATATACTTTATCATCCTCTATCCAACCGCTAACATCTCCAAAGAACTCATCAATACTATACTGCTCAACCTTAGGGATATGCGCTAACATAAAGTCATGTATTTTGTGTGACAGTTTATGGTAAAGCGGATAATTCGAAGGCACAACAACCATTTGAGGACATAACTGTAATGCCTGAGCTATGGGCATCGCTGTTTTCACGCCATACTTTCTTGCCTCATAACTCGCTGTGGTCACTATGCCACGTATTTTTTTCCTGCCCTCTATCTCATCTACAAAGTAAGATTCAAATGTTTTCTCTTTATCACTATAAAAGACCGGTGTAACAAAAGCACCGGAATTGTCATTCATAAGTTTGATATGTGTACGTTTTTTGTTAAATATCTCAAGATTTGAGCGAGAGCCCACACACATAGGTATATGTTTTAGCGTATGGTTCACAGAACGTTCTGCTGAGGCAAAAAAACTGTCTATGTCTATATGTAAAAACAAACTGTACCTTTTTTATTTAAGTATATATCAATTCAAAGAAATAGGTTATAAATGTGTCAAATTGTCATTTTATTACTGTAGTCACGTAGTATCTATACCATTTGTTCACCTATTGTCTATATAATTTTATCAAATAAGGACAGGTGTATGATAAAATTAGTTAAAAAACTACTTGGCATTAAAGAAGAAAAAGAAGTAGTCGCTGACCCTCCAGGTAGAACATTTAAAAGGATCTTGACAGGAGACTACTTTGGCTGTGAGAAGAATGAAGCAGATAAACATAAGATCGCTCAGGCAAAACAAAACAAAATAGACCAGATCAATGAATTGGAACTTGTTCCAATGTTCATTCGATATCAATATATGAATGATTCCGTCATTTCAGCACATGTTGCATTTCAAAAAGAAGTGCACGCAGAAAAATGGAATATGACACATATTACAGAGATCTCATTTACAGTATATTATGATGAATTTGATGAGTTTGAACAAATGTCTGAAGTACGCCTCAACGAAGATTTTAGAGATTTGACAACCTATAATAATGAAGATGCCTACAAGGGAGTAGAAAGAAGAAAAGAAAAAAGATAAAAATGAAATTTTTTAAGCTGTCATTTAAGCCTAATGCATTATAATCTCACCCACAAAACACAACTTGGACAGATGGGAGAGCTGGTTTAATCCGCGCCCCTGCTAAGGGCGTGTAGGCTCACGCTTACCGAGGGTTCGAATCCCTCTCTGTCCGCCACTTAAAAAATATACTCTCACAAATTTTTATTATAAATTCATTATTTTATACACAAAGAATATTTATTAATTTGTCTTATCTACGACCACAATGTTGACTTTCACAAGGTATTCCATCACCGTCACCA
>CBFHPE010000055.1:0-11642 GCA_965657515.1 Sulfurovum sp. | reverse complement strand
CTTTGACCCATCCGAGCTCCTGGTCAACATTACTTGCAGATACAAGAGGACAATTGGTATAAAATACTTCTTTCCAATTCAATGGTACTGTACTGGAAACTTTTTTTTGAGCTTCGGCAGCTGCTGCAGGTGTCAAGATACCAGCTCCTAACATTAAACCACCAGCCACTGCAAGACCTGAATTTTTTATAAAATCTCTTCTAGTATTTTCTGATTCTGTATTTTTTTTATCCATTTTAACTCCTAATAACTATATCTTTAATTCAGCCTTGATAAATCAATAATTTTATGGCACCTTTTATTCATTCAACTATATATTTTATGAAACATATATAAATAAATGATATCATATTTTTCACTGATTACTTATCCAAAATCGGAAGTGTGAATTTGATTTGTGATATAATAATTTACATAAAATCAAAGAAGGTAGTGTTGTTTTGAATGGATTAGTTGGACATGTTGTTGATCAAAATTTTATTACCCATGAAGATATGGTAAAAGCTTCTATATTATGGGATATGGAAGAGTATCGACTTGAAAATGGACCCATCTTTGGACACTTACATGCTATACACACCTCTCATATACAATTTGCACACTCTTCGCGTTCTTGTGGTGTATTCAAAAAAGGGAAGACACCTAACAATGCTTATGTTCTTGCCTCTGTAGAAACCGATGGCTTATTTACCCATAATGGTCTTAGTGTAACTAGCGATGAACTTCTAGTGTTAACAGAAGAGGATAATGTTGATTATACAGCTTCAAGTGCTTTCACTATAGTAATTATGACTATTGAAAAAGATTTTTTTGAATCTCAATTTAAAAGTCATTTTGATAAACCTTTTATCTATGATAAAGAGCATAAGCGTATGCAGGTAAAAAAGAATTTTGGAACTGTTCTTAGAGAAAAGGGAAGAAAGATACTAACAGAACTTATGCCTCAAAGTAAAGCCTTACAAGATGATCTGGTTTTTCATGACAGTACAGAACAGGATATCTTAAAATTAATTTTTAAAAGCATTGACTTTAATAAAGAACGCAAAAAAATTCTGGAAAGTGAAATACATGCAAATGAAGTCCGTAAACATATAGAACATCATTACAGAGAGAACCTTAGTTTAAGAGATGTCTATGATTCTATAAAATTCTCTGACCGTACTTTAAGTGCAAGTTTCCATGCTCTTTTTGGGTTCTCCCCAAAACAATATCTTACACATTATCGGCTCGGTAAAGTGCACCATTCACTCTTGGTAAATGATTACAACAAAACCTCCGTTGAGTCTATTGCTTATGATCATGGCTTTTCCCATATGGGACGCTTTTCAAATGCCTATAAAACTATGTTTGGGAGAACACCTTCTACCACGCTTCGTGAGTCCTTTCCTACTTCCCCATCACTGTTGTTGTGCTTGTTACAGAACTCAATATGTCCACCAAAAACATCATAATTTATATGTTTTTATCATTATCAAGACATTTTTGATATACTCTTTATACTGAGATATCGTAATAAAAGGACTCTTTGTTCCTTTAATAAATAGTTATATAAAAGAAAGCATCATGAACAATTTAAAAATAGTATTACTAATAGGTCTGATAATTAATTTAGGACAAGCTAATGATAAAAATTTAGAAAATATTTTTGAAAAAACAAAAATAAATGGAACAATAGTAATATCATCATTGAATGATAATAAAGAATATATATACAATAATTCAAGAGCTACTAGGAAATATATTCCTGCATCAACTTTTAAAATACCAAATACTCTTATTGCATTAGAAGAAGAAGTAATAAAAGATGAATATGAAATAATAAAATGGGATGGTAAAAAAAGGTTCTATGAACCATGGAATAAAGATCAAAATTTGCAGAGTGCTATCTCAATATCGTGTGTATGGTGTTATCAAAAGTTTGCAAAAAAAATAGGAAATGCTAAATATTTAACTTATTTGAAAAATATACACTACGGTAATGAAAAGACAGGTTCAGATGTAACAACCTTTTGGTTAGAGGGTGATATAAAAATATCCGCAACTGAACAAATTAAATTTTTAAAAAAACTATATAAAAATCAATTGCCTTTCACGCAAAAAAATATTGATATTATAAAAAAAATCTTAACAGTTGAAAAAACAAAAGAGTATATAATAAGAGCCAAATCTGGATGGTCAGGTAATATTGGGTGGTATGTTGGCTATGTAGAAATAAAAAATGAAGTTTGGTTTTTCGCACTAAATGCTGATATATCAAAAAATCAACTAAAATATAGAAAACAAATTGTAATGGAAGCTTTAAGAGTCAAAAATATCATATAGCAAGTACTAGGAGAGAAATAGGTATCCTAGCGGCGACTTATTTCTCAAGACAGTCGTTATCAGATTTTCTAAGGAAAACGCACAAAACAAGTTTACTCATTTCATAACTCTATCTGTTTAACGAATCAATCTCCACATCTCTCTTCTGCGCCAAAGTCATTGCAAATCCTTTTTCATAATAGGCTGCTTCGTTGATAAAGATGGTATGACGTTCTTCACCTTCGTAGGGTATCGTCTTATTTTCTAAGGTTAAAAACAACGGGTCACCTTGTTTTATAAGTGTGAAGTCTTTGTCTTGTCTTTCTTGATGTACCATAGCTACGATGTCACCTACTTCATTACGAGGGTAGTCTACCAACACATCATGGTCATAAATTTCCAAGGTGCTTTCCACCCCTATATCCTCTCCATTATTTTCTTTTTCAACATAATCAAGTAGATGGTATATCAACGCTTCAGTTTGTAAAAACAGATCTGCTCTTAAAACACCTTGAGGTACTGCACCCACTTCTATGGCAAAACCATGAGGCGCCATGGAGTCTACGAAACTGTTTTCTATGTCTCCTTGCCATCTATATACCTTTAACGATGGCTCCATCTTAGAAAGGTAGGCAATGGCTCTCCATGTGATAGTACTTGGGTTACTCACCACGATGGAGAGTCCCATATTTGCAGTCGTTGTATGTAAGTCCACTATAAAATCTACCTTAGGCTCCTTGCTTCCTTTTTTTCCAAGTACATCATTTAACTCTTTTGCCAACTTTGCTTCATATGTTTCTAAGTTATCATCAGCCAGATCATGAAGACCAAAAGATCTATTTAGATCCTGCTCAACATAACGACGAACCTCTTTAATCGCTCTTATATTCATCAGTCTTGTGATGGTCTCAAAGTTACTGCGTTTTATACGTTCAGGATTATTTTGCCATTTTTTAACAAGATACACTCCTGTGAGCTCATTACCATGTGTTCCACCTGTGATCGCAATGTTTTTTATCATATGTACTATCCTCATTATATATCTTAAATATAGTACCTTTTTGTACTTTAATTTATTTGATATACTTGCACCATGAAAATAAGACTAGGCACATTTAACCTTTATCAGTTTGTAGAGCCACCTTACAGATGGTACACGCGAAAGGGAAAGTTCAACAAAAGACAATGGCTTGAAAAAACGACATGGGTAAAAAAGCAAATAGTTAACATGGACTGTGACATCATAGGATTTCAAGAGGTATTTTCAAGAGATGCTTTAAAAAATCTTGTGGAAGAGATGGGATTTAAGTACTTTGAGACCGTTGAGCTAGCAAAGTTAAGTACAAACACCCCACAAAAATACATCACCACCACTGTTGCCATCGCTTCAAAGCACCCCATAACCAACATAGAAGAGGTAAAAGTACATAGACCTAGTATACAAAAGCATAACCTGGAAGGCAAGATAGAGTTCTCAAGGATACCCATAAAAGCAACGACAAAACTCCCAAATGGAAAAGAACTCTTAGTGTATGTGTGTCACTTTAAATCAAATAGAAAAAACGAGTTTGAGTATGTCTTTGATGCACATCATAGTTTTGAGCATAAAAAAGACCTTGTATCAAAAGCCTTGGAAGGTAAATATGCTAAAGCGTTAAGGCAGAGGTTATGTGAAGCTTCTTCACTATTCTTTGATATTGAAAAATCTAATGACAAACCTGCTGTTGTTTTGTGTGACTTAAATGATAAGGAGTTTTCCATCACTATTGATGCCCTATCAAACAACAAATATCATGATGATACAAGAAAAGAAAACTTTCTCTTACATGATTCCCACCCAGTGGGAAAGGCAGTCAAGAGGAAAGCTACCAGTTACTATAGGAACAGAGGTCATGTCTTAGATTATATCTTTGTCTCAAATCATTTCCATAAAGAGTATGAAAATCAAATTGCCCGACTTACTGACTATACTGTCTTAGATAAGCATTTACAGGAAAATAAAGATGGTTCTTTACTCACAAGTGATCATGCACAGGTCGTGTGTGAATTAACTTTTATTAATCAGATATAATGACGAAAAAGTTTCAAAGAGTGACTCAGAACAAGATAATTATAAAAGGGGTACAAATTGGTCTACGATAACATCATCTTAATTGGTTTTATGGGAAGTGGTAAAACCAGTGTGGGTAAAGTGCTTGCAAGAAAACTGTTTAAAACATTTGCAGATGTTGATACTGTCATCGAAGCAGAACAAAAGAGCACTGTTTCTGATATATTTCAAAACAAGGGTGAAGAGTATTTTCGCACTCTTGAACAACAGTGTATAGACAACTTAACTAAAAAGAAGGGTCAGATCATCGCTACAGGCGGAGGACTACCTATCTATAGTTCTATACCTGACAAATCTCTTATTATTAATATTGATGCAGATTTTGATGTGATACTACGGCGATTAACGAAAAAAGAACGTGATAAACGTCCCTTACTTGAAGATGAGTCTGCAGCAAAAATATTGTTTGACCAGCGTATAGATACTTATAGAGATCTAGCACATTTCAGTGTTGATGCGAATCAAAGCATCCCGACTTTCATACATGTTATTTTTGACTATCTTTTAGAAAAAAGAGTTTTATAACATAAGCTACATTCCCTATGGGGTAAAACACTGAAGAATATTTTTTGAACTATTTGCTATAATCGCTTCAAAAAAGTAAATTAAAAAGAGGAAGATACATGTTCGGACAACCACCAAGAAAAGGCTTCACTATGAAAGTTGATGGCATTCATCTCAATCGTCCAGACCTGCATGTTATAGCAGCAGAGTTAGGTATTGGGACTAGAGATATACTTACAAAAGACGGCATACTTACTATTTACAATACCTCTGAAACATGTCAGGAGATCATAGATGATAATGCTTTAGCCTCATTTGTCTCTATGGCACTCAATATCTCTGCTGAAAATATTAGTGATATAGAAGCAGTGGTAGAAGTGCCCGTGAAGATAGAGTTTGACCCAAGTGAATTTGAAGATGACGATGATGACTAACCTCTGGGATGATTCATCAAATTGTTTTCATGATTAATGGTTACTTTTATTTAAAGTCCTATCATAATAGACAGGTAAAATAAAGGGAGGATTGTACCTTTATTTTAACAATGCTATTACTCTTCGTTTTCTTTAGCTATCTCTGCACGTATCTCATCCATATCCAGCTCTTTAACATGGTCTATGAGTTTTCCAAAAGCTTCTTCAGGAAGCATACCTGCTTGATTAAGTAGGATGATACCATCTCTAGTCACCATCACTGTTGGAATCGAACGAATACCATACTGTGTTGCTATAGCTTGTTGTTCCTCTGTATTGACCTTAGCAAATGTCACATCAGGGAAATCTTCTGATGCCTTTTCAAAAATAGGAGCAAACTGTTTACATGGTCCACACCATTCTGCCCAAAAGTCAATGATCACTATTTCGTTATTATCAAGTGTTTCGTTAAAGTTTTCTGTTGTTAGATCTATATATGCCATAGTTTTTCCTTTGTATTAGAAGGGAGTATATCATAGCGATTATTTCTATCGCCTTTTTCCCCTGGCAATCACATAGAAATCCCACTATAAATCCGCTCTAGATATGTATTATTTATTGTGAATTGTTAACCAACGTTCTAAAAAACTCTCTCTTTCACATATCTGGGCACCTAATGCCCTTTTGTATGGTATGTTGTGACCTAAACTCCATAGAGTAAAACCATTTTCCTTGAGATATCTACCTAGTAGTACCAGTTGAGCTGTACCATAGTTATTATACTCTTTGTTTTTTTTGGTAAATCCACTGAGACTTGTATAGGTTCTACCTATCATATAACCTATCTCACCAGCTATTATCTCTCCATGATGCTCGATATACGCTGTCATGACTTTGAAATTTTTATCTAACCCCACTGTACTTCTAAGTATACCAGCATACTGCTGCGTTAGCCAAGAGCGTTTATGTGTCTCATCTATGTACCCAGCTATCTCTTCAATGTTACTGTCTATGGTTATTTGTAGGTTTTCTCTGCCTATGAGTTTGGCTACTTTTTTGCTACAGTGCAGCTGTTCTAGATCTAGTACTGTATACTCAAATTGTATTTCAGGAAGTAGAAGTTCCTGTTTCTTATAGACTTCTGTCACAGAGATAAATCCTGCTTTTGCTTGTGCTATATAATACTCAGCAGAGTAGTCATCACTCCAGTAGTAGTTGTTATCGGTATCAGAATAAATAGCTTTTAAATAGCTAGGGTTGATGAGTGCCTCATAAGGAAGATAATGAATATCACGTTGTATGTTATTCACTATTATACCTCTAACCAATGACCAAGTAACACACTAACTACAGTTTCGGTTCGTAGGATCCTTTGTCCTAAACTAACCGATGTACAACCATGTTTACAAAGTAAGTCAACTTCATAGTCTATCCAACCGCCTTCTGCTCCAATACATAGTACCTTTGGCATAGTGTCTTTATAGCTATTCTTGGACTTTGCACCATCAAGATATGAGCTCCAGGATTGTGAAGCATAAGGATGCGCAATCACTGCATTACTTTGCTCTTTATTCCCCTTTTTATCTAGTAATAAAGCAGGAAATTCATCTTCAACAAATGGCTTAAAACGTTTTTTAAACTCAATAACTGGTGGCACTGTATCTATGGCTTGTTGTAACCCTTCAAAAACAAACTCATCTATACGGTTTAGTAGTGGGCTTTGCCAGTAACTTTTTTGACTACGATAACTATTGACGATAATAAGTTTGTTGACACCAAGAGATGTCATATCCATGATGAGTCTACGTAGCACTTTTGGACGTGGCAAAGCAAGAATAACTGTTAAATCAAGTTTAGCAGGTGGTTTTTGATCCAGTCTAACATCAGTCAGAAGTACTTCATTGTTATTGATCCCGGCAATAGTGGCTTTGCCTATGTTACCACCGATCTCAGCAATGGTTAAACTATCCCCTACACTGGATTTTAGTACCTCTTTGATATGAGTAATTTGCTCTGGGTCGCTAATGCTTTTGGCGTTTTTAGGTAATAAAATACAATTCATATTATGAAAACAGGACTCAGGTGATAACGATAATTCATTGCTTATTTCTCTTAATAACCCCATAAATAGCAGGTTGTGATATACCCAACACTTTAGCAACCCTATGCTGAGAATAGGCTTCTTTATATGTCAAAAGATAGATTGGCAAATGCCCCTTCGACACTTTGTGCACTCTTATATCGGGAACTGAGTACTCTTACCTTTTTAGTCTTCAGGTCACATACGGCAATGCGAAAGCTCATACCCATTTGTGGCTCGACGATGCAGATGATCTTGCCTTCATATTCTCGTGTAGCGTGGATGATACCCTGTAGTTTTGGGAAAAAATATTTCGGATAACTTAGCGGTGTGATCTCAACGATCTTGATATTATCATTTTTTTCAAGAGTATCCAGTATCAGCTGGGCATCTTCTATACTCTCGAACTGTACACACCAATCATCAAAAACTTTATTGAAATTTCTTAGATCTTCGTCTAAAAAACCTCCGGCAATTGATTGTAAAGCAAAAATTTCCATTTGTGTTTCCTGTACTTTAAAGGCAGAATACTAACATAATTCTTTTTTTGTGAATGAAACCGCTAAAGAACATCATACTCTAAATGAGACCTATAAAAAGCGGAACATACTGACTTTAGCAATGTTAACATAAGAAACTTAGCTATTCATCGTAAAAAAAACAATGATATCAAACCACTTTAACCCATCTTACGCTATAACTTTTTTATCAATACTACGGAGCCCATATGCAAGCAAATGAAATCACACATGAAAATATAAGATCACTTGTAATGTCATTTTATAGCAAGATCATTAAAGATGAGATTGTCGGACCATTTTTTATCGCTAAACTTGGTGATGACATGAACAGTGAACACTGGCAAACGCATTTGGAAACAATAGTTGGCTTTTGGACTTCCCTGGCATTGGGTAAGCCCACATATAATGGTAACCTGTTCTTACCCCATACCCAGCTTGGCGACCTAAAACGTGAGACATTTGAACAGTGGCTTAAAATTTTTGCAGAGACCTTAGATGAAATCTATGTAGAAGCCATAGCGGATAAGTTTAAAGAGCGCAGTATGATCATAGCAGGTAACTTCATGCGCAATTTAAACATAGCATAGATCTAAAGATACTTTTTCCATATCTTATCTAATGCCGCTTGTGCAGATGCTACATCCACCCACTCCTCACCAACACTTATCATAAACTGTAGAAAATTTGCGATGACTTTTTTTTGTTCTGCTGTATAGAGGTCACGTTGATCTGAACCCAATGCACCTTCTTCTAAAACATATATGGTTGAGTCTATGGAAAAAGACCCCTCTTTATAGTGTTTGATAATATAGATCATATATGCCGGTAATACCCACCTGATACCTTTAGCGTCCATAAAATCCATCACAGAAGAGTAAGAAGCGATATATTTATCTTCTATGGCTGTCCATCCATTCCACCATGACCTGTCTTGGTTTCTACCTTTATTGATGTCAGCATCTCTGTTTCCCATTTCTATATTGTCTGCTTCATTGATGCCTATGCCATCTTCCAATGTCACATCTTTAAAAACAGTTTCTATCTCTTTAATGAGTTCTTCTTTATGCATATCTTTACTCTCTCCTTTTAGTTCACTATTAATTTTAGGCATTTATTCCGTGTGTCATATACTTGTTATTAATATACACTGAAAGTGGTATCTGTACAACATAGGCAAACATTATTGGCAATAACATCGATACACCAAAAGTGGTGACAGA
This sequence comes from Sulfurovum sp., assembly GCA_965657515.1. GTDB lineage: Bacteria > Campylobacterota > Campylobacteria > Campylobacterales > Sulfurovaceae > Sulfurovum. The sequence continues at coordinate 2,493 of CBFHPE010000055.1, read as the reverse complement.
GAAAGTAGAGATGACCAGTGCCAAGGTCAGATATCTTGTGATACTATGCCAAAATGCTGCTCTCTCTTGAGGTGACTCAAGGTCATATATCCATTTGGATAACAAAAATGTTAGTAGATAAAAAACGGAAACTGCTATAAGAGCAATATAAAAAAGTTCTGGTTCAAAATCATAAACTTCTACCAAAAGTTGTGAATTCTGTAAGCCAAAAAGGTAAAAGAGTATGATGAAAATACTGATATGACTGATGTATCTGCGGTACTTTTGTATCACCTCCAGTAATGGCGGGATGTAACGTACAACCCTACTTGCAATAAATGGAATAACGATCAAGAGTTCGATAACTGCCGTGGTAAACCTACTGATACTGATCTCATCATCATACGTTACGCCAAAGTATTCTGCAGAGTACATAGCCAGAAGATGTAACATCAGTAAAGAGAGTGAGATAAATACTAAGTTAATAAAGAGAAGTAAAAATCCAAAAGAGGTATCGCCATTAGACCTTTTTATCCAGTGCATGACCATACCTCCACCTGAAAGTACAGAAATCAAAAAGAGTCCCGAAGTAATACCAAAATCACCTGTTGAAAATCCGATAATAAGTGCAAAGATCGGGAGTATCATATAGTTAACAAAAAAGCCTTTCATTAACACTTTTTTATGTATCCAGACCAGCTTTACATGTAACAATTCAAATTTAAACAGTGAAGGCATAATAAGAGTGATACCGGCAAAAAGACATATCTTTTGAGAAAAGATAAATCCATCCGTATTGGCACCATACAAAAAACCAAGTGCGGCACCTAAAATAACGATAAATATCAACTGCATTTTCTATCCTCTGTGTATAACGTTCTTAAATATATGATATTTTAGTATGTATCTGTGTAATATCCAAGTAATATGAAGTAAAACTTTTAAATTTTTATTATGAGCAGCACTCACTTCCATCAGAAGATGGTGTACATGACGGTTTTTCACTGAATTGACCAAATGTTGGAACACAACATCCATCCACAGTATCTGTGCTGTCTATGCCAAAAACTTCCACATCATCCATAGAGTGATAGTTTTCCCATGCCATGCCTGTAGGGTCTTCTACCCAGTATTTGTTAGACTCTTTGTAACAGCAAATAGCACCTTTATCTTCTTTACCTTTAATGCCTTTACTCTCAAACTGTGTTTGCGCTCCTAAGAGTGCTTCATCACTCTCATACTGTACACCTAAATGATTTACACCTTTTTCACTACCACGTGTGGAGATGGCAAAATTTAAAGAGAGATCATCAACAAGCCATTGTGCATAGTCATCTTTTACTTTAGTAGGCTCTGCTCCAAACTGTGTAGAGTAAAAAACGATGCTCTCTTTTATACTATCTACTGACATATGTATATGTAGTCTTCTTTTCTCATTCATTTTCTATCCTGGTTTATTAATTTATGTCAGACTATAACAGAAAAAACATAATATATCAATATATCTTGATATATTATTCTTACCTTTTGTAGTATGAAACCAAACTTGACTTCTCAATGGTATGTGCATTGATCATATATCCCACTAATGCACTGTCACTTTTAGAGCTAACATCAAGTTTTTCAACACTCAGTGCATGGACAGTAAAGATGTACTGATGATGCTTATCACCTTCAGGTGGACATGCTCCTCCAAAACTTGTCACTCCATAATCATTCATCGTTTCTACAGCACCTTTTGGCAGATCCTTGGAAGTAACACCTGTAGGTAAGCTCGATGTACTGGCTGGGATATTCACTACTAGCCAATGCCACCATCCACTCCCCGTTGGTGCATCAGGATCATACACGGTGAGAGCAAAACTTTTGGTCCCTTTTGGTGGATTACTCCATGAAAATTGTGGGGAAACATTTTTCCCTGTACAACCAAACCCATTAAACTCCTGAGTCTTTGTCAACTGACCTTTAAGATCACTACTTTCTAAGGTGAAATTCTCTGCTACTAAAACTGAAGCCAGTAGGCATGTTGCTATTATGATTTTCATATTTACTCCTTTTTTTGATTATCATACCATATTTCAATGTATGCTGTGTATCCTTTTTAAGACTTCTAAATACATCTTAATGTATTTGGATTTATCTTTACGCCTATACTGCATGACCCAACGAGGATGAGGAACAACTTCTATGCTTTCAAAGCAGTAATGTTTATCATTAAAAGCTTTAAGGTATTTAAGATTTTTTCCTTGCCCTACACAAATGATGTTCGGTCTTGCTTGTGGAAATGACATTTGTTTAAGAAGTGTTTCTTCTATGAAAGTATCCAATGCTGTTTGTGTGTCTATATCATCATAGTAGTTGTAATTTTTGTTATTTTTAAGTAATCCCAATGGCATAGTGGTCGTAAAAAAGAAATCTTTATAAAACTTCTCAACTCCACCATACGCTTCAATAACTTCAAACATAAACGATGCAGATATCTCAACACGTTTATCAAAGCTGTTCTCTATGCCA
>CBFHPE010000054.1:0-12023 GCA_965657515.1 Sulfurovum sp. | reverse complement strand
AAGAAAAAGTACTAAAATTCACCTATTTTAACACAATAAAAAAACAGTATGTTTTTCTGGAAGTACCTGTTGTTCTTGAAGATGCCACTGTCACCACACAGTCTGACCTAAATCCAAAAGAAGACAGTTTCGAAAAACTTAAAAAATACACTTTTATGAGTTTTGTCGGCTTCTTCTTTATCATGTTCCTATTTAGAAGAGACTTCTTTTACCTTGTACTGGGTGTGGTTTCACTCATTACACTTTTAACCTTTTATATACCGCATGAAAAGGTCTGTGTCACACAGGGAGCTTCTCTGTACATACTTCCTAGTGAAACAAGTACTATCAGTACAAAAACAGATAAAAAGTTTGAAACGATACTGCTTGGTGAGCGTAGCAACTATAAAAAAGTTGAGTACAAAGAAGGAATCATAGGATGGATAAAAAATGAAGATCTTTGCGAGCTTTAGATTTTACTGGGGTGCTTTTATCATCTCATTTAATACTGCTGTCTTTATGATACCTGCCCTTATGCTCTTTGGTAAATACAAAGGAACCATCGTTCACCATATCAACCGTTTAACACTTTTTATGATGGGTGGAAAACTTGAACAGGTTGGTACGATGGATATCACTGTTGATCTGTATGTTATGAATCATCAAGGTATCGTAGATATCATCGGTCTGGAAGCCTTACAAAATAATCATCTTAGATGGGTTGCAAAAAAAGAGCTTTTTGATGCGCTATGGTTTGGTAATCTACTGCGCCACGGAGAGATGATCTCACTTGATAGAAGTAATAAAGCCGGGCTTATCAAACTTATCAAAGACGTAAAAGAATCAAAAGAGATATACCACCGGGCTGTTGCTATATTCCCTGAAGGAACAAGAGCAGATGGACAACCTCTTCTAAATTTTAAACAAGGTACAAATATGATAGCTAGGAAACTTGAACTACGTGTTCAACCCATAGTTATCACAGGAAGTAAATGGGTACTGAATGAACACATAAGAACCGGTCACTCTGGTACAGTGAGATATGAATTCCTACCTTCTTTTGATGTTAAGAGTGATGATAAAGAGTGGTTTGACAAACTGAGAGAAGATATGCAAAAGGTCATAGATGATGAGTTTAACAACAATCATCGCAGTCGCTAGTGGTGGTGCCATCGGTGCAACCCTCAGACTTCTGATAAACGGATTTACCAACAAACATTTTGCACATGCCCTTCCTTTGGGTACATTGGCAGTAAACCTTATAGGTTCATTACTTATAGGTATGCTTTTTGCTTATTTTCACTTTAATACTACTCTGTCTCCTCATGTTAAAACATTTTTGGTTACAGGAATTTTAGGAGCATTGACCACCTACTCTACTTTTGCTATAGAAAGTTTCTTTTTACTTGAAGCAGGACACTACGGACACGCTTTTGCCAACATGGCACTTAACCTTTTTGGTACCATTCTTTTTGCAGGGATCGGGTATTTTTTAATCATGAGTACGCAAAATGGGTAAAACCCATCTTTGCTACGCTGACGCTGTGTCAACTTCAGCAGTTAGCTCGCGCGACTGGTCGCGTTGCATTATATAAATGCTAAACTAAATAAAAATTAGGAATATACATTGTTAACACTTAGTATGGAAATAGAAAAACACATAAAAAAACTGGTAAATCCACTAAAAGATGAAGATGAATTACTTCAATCACTGAAAATAAAACTTACAAAAAAAGAGTTAAAGCTTCTTAAAGCATGGGCAGATGGTACAGACATAGAAGAAGTACAAAATCAGCTCAATTTAGATGAAGAGCGTTATGGTGAACTCTCTGCTAAACTCATTAAAAAACTGAACCAAGAGAAGATCAAGCAGGCTATCTGTATATAAACTGCCACTACACACACTTCTCTAAAATTTTTGATATCATAGTATATGAAAAAAATACTATTGATACTTTTTCAAACACTGTTATTTGCTTCATCTCCTAATGAGGTTCTAAAAAGTTATCAGGAGAAGTACAGTGTCTGCCAAGGTAAAACCAACTATCAGATAGCAAACTGCCTGATTAATGGTAATTTAAACTATGCTAGATTTAGAGGTGATACACATGCCTACAGAAAGGTCCCCTCAGACAAGATACATGAAGCCTTACAAAATGGAGATATTTACCGTAATGTCATGGATCTCATACCTCAGACAAAAAGATATACAAAACTAAAAGCATATATAGATTACCTATATTCTATCACCGACAGATACATAGCACCAAAATTTAAAGGAAACGAGGAAGAAGATACCCTACGTATCAAAAGAGTTTTTAATCTGCTTCTACATGCTGACTTAGATGAAAATATCGAGATAACTCCAGACTTTGAGGCAGCCTTGCTTACCTACCAGGAAAGACATGGTCTGGAAGTAGATGGAAAGATCGGGCCGAAAACCAAAAGAGTTTTAAAACAAAGCATTTCCCAAATAATTAAAAAAGTACAAAAGAACTTAACATTGGAAAGAATTTCCATGTCTAAAGGTCCACAGTATGTATTAGTCAATATCCCTGAATTTAAAATGCATTATTATGAAAATTATGAAGATGTGTTAAATATGAAGATCGTGGTAGGGAAAAGAAAGATGAGAACACCCATCTTTAACAGGAAAATGAAATACATTGTGAAAAACCCAAGATGGAACATACCCCCATCAATATATAAAAACGAGTTTGCAGATAAAACAGACGAATACCTAAAGAAAAATGGTTATGCTTATAATTCTGAGGGAAAACTGTATCAAAAATCAGGTTCTAAAAATGCTTTGGGACTAGTAAAGTTTTTATTTCCAAATAAATTTAATGTCTATATGCATGATACCCCTTCAAAGTCACTCTTTAACAAAACAACAAGAGCATTTTCTCATGGCTGCATAAGATTAGAGAAGCCTTTAGAGCTATTAAATATTTTAGGTTATGACTATGACACAAAAATGAATAAATGGATCCCCTTAGAAAATCAGATACCTGTCTATGTAGAATATCATACCGTGTGGGTCGATGAGAATGGTATCGTCCAATTTAGAAATGATATCTACGGTTATGAAAAGAAACTATTTTACTAAGCCCGATTTATAGTACTTATGTTATAAATTGTTTTAGACGCTAAATAACTAAAGGTTTTAGATATGGAAATCACCAACTTTTTAGAAGCCTTGTGGCAGCTTAGCATTGCTATGGCTCCTTACATTCTTTTTGGGCTTATATTTGCAGGTATTTTGCATGAGTTAGTACCAGACAGTATTGTTACCAAACATTTAGGAAAAGACAATGTAAGTTCCGTTGTAAAGTCCACAGTTTTTGGTATCCCACTTCCAGTCTGTTCATGTGGTGTCATACCTCTAGCCACTTCCATAAAAAAATCCGGAGCTTCCAAAGGTGCGACACTCTCCTTTCTCATCTCTACACCCATCACAGGAATAGACTCCATCCTGGCAACTTATGGTATCTTTGGATGGATATTTACAATTTACAGAGCTATAACCTCTATGATCATCGCTATGGTTGCAGGTATATTGACCAATATCTTTGACAAGGATGAAATAGCTGAAAAAGTTACAAAACCTGCCTTTTCAGCTGTTACACCACAAACTTCAAACACATTTTCTATGAATGCTCCAAAGCAGGAAGAATCATGCGGTACAGGTACGGGTTCATGCTGCAGTACAAATGATAGTTCTAAAAAGTTTTCATTTATATCTGCAATGACCTACGCTTTTAGTACTCTACTCGCAGACATTGCCAAACCACTCTTTTGGGGACTGCTTATAGGTGCCCTTATCACTGTATCAATCCCTGATAACCTTAGTGAGGTACTTCAGGAGTACTCTTGGCTCTCATATATTATAGTCATTACCATCGCTATCCCTATGTATGTCTGTGCTACTGCTTCTCTACCTATCGCTGCAGGGCTTATGCTCTCTGGTGTCAGTGCCGGAGCTGCTTTTGTATTTCTCTCTGCTGGTCCTGCTACAAATACAGTGACCATAGGTGTAGTTAAAAAGATGTTGGGAACGAAGTCACTGGCTATCTATCTTGGCAGCATCACTATAGGAAGTATACTCTTTGGTCTGGGACTTGACTACATTTTCAACATATCAGACATAGACCCTGCTTCACTCATCCACATGCATGAAGAGGCAAGTATGATCGATACACTCTCTTCAGTCATTTTATGGGCATTTGTATTATGGTATTTGATCAAACCCTACTTTGATAAGAAACAAGATTGCAGTGGTGGGAGTTGTTGTTCATAAACATATAATTATAAATAACAGTAAAACGTGTTTAAAAGGTTTATTGAAAAACGAAAGTATTACTTTTCTAACGTTATTCTATAGTGTAGTCTAAGATAAAAATAACAAATGCTGTACTAAATATGAATACAATCCCTCTTACCAATACTTCACTGGTTTCTGCATATAAAAACTGTAATCCTACAAACCATACAACAATAAGTCCTGCAGAAAGTATAAATGGAGATAATTTTCTAAATAGAACTTTCATAGTTGACCTTTTTAGCAAGAAGTATAAAATAATTTTAAAATCTTGATAAGAGCATATATGAAAATTTTATTTTCTAAATATGACCACTAGCTCTCAAATAAATTCAGATGTCACTCTTACTGCAAAATATTCAAATATCATACATAAGCATGTCTAATTATGTGGATTTTTGTAACAAATATTTTAAATAGGACAAAAATTGTCTTATTTGTACATCTTGTTTTTAAAAATACGATACTTTTCTAATGTACATTGAAATTAAGCAATAAAAAATGTCAAAAACAATATTTCAAATAAAGGATAAATAATGGGAATAGATAGTCTACTCATACCAGCTGTAATGTTTTTTGCACTGGGTGTTATCGCAAAGCTTATAAATTCTGACCTAAAGTTTCCAGAAGGCATGAGTAAAGGAATCGGTGTTTACCTGTTAATGGCCATCGGAATAAAAGGTGGTATTGCATTAAGTAAAGCAGATTTTCAACTCGCAGTTGAGTCTATCATCTGGGCAACGATCTTAGGTTTTTTACTACCTGTGATCGGTTATGCTCTTTTACGTTTTAGAAACAAGATCAATCAGTTTGATGCTGCAGCCATAGCTGCACACTATGGGTCTGTAAGTGCTGCAACATTCTTAACTGCAGTAGCGTTCTTAGAAGTGTCTGGTGTATCATACGAAAGTTACCCTATCGTGATGATGGTTATCATGGAGTCACCTGCAATAATCGTAGGGTTAATGATGGCAGCTTTTGTAAGAAAACGCATAGCTGCGCAGAAAGGCTCGGCTGAAGTAAAAACCGAGTGGGGACCACTACTACATGAAGCCTTTACAAACGGAAGTGTAGTTGTCTTGCTAGGTGCCCTGTTTATAGGTGCAACGGCGTCGCCTGAATCCCTTGCGAAAGTTACACCTTTCACTCAAGATATCTTTATGGGTGTTTTATGTCTCTTTTTATTGGATATGGGTATCGAAGCTGCCAAAAAAGCAGATACACTTAAGAAAGCGGGTGTTATACTTGTCTCTTTTGGTATGATCATGCCGCTTATAGGTGGAACACTAGGTATCATCATCGGTGGGTCAATGCTTGAATTCTCAGTGGGTGGTACTTTCTTGTTGGCCATCTTGTCTGCCAGTGCATCATACATCGCAGTGCCTCCGGCAATGCGCTATGGGGTACCAGAAGCAAATCCATCTTACTACCTAACATTGTCTTTGGGAGTTACTTTCCCTTTCAATGTTGTTGTTGGAATCCCGCTCTTTTATCAAATGACAATTTGGTATTTAGGCTAATAAAACGTAATCAGATCAAAACTAAAAGGAGTTATATATGTCTATAGAAATGTATTCAGGAAAGTCAGTAAACATCATTATCAACAGTACGTTTGAAAATAAATTAATTAAAATTCTTAAAAACATTGGGGTTACTGGATATACCCAGTTAAATGCACGTGGTGATGGTGAATCAGGTATCCAAGATGGGCATTCTGATGGAGAGTCAAATGTCATGTTTGTTGTTTTAGTATCCAGTGAGTTAGCCGAAACATTGATAAAAAACTTAAACACATATAGAGAAATGGGACATCATATACTTGTATATACCCATGATGCACAGATATTAAACGCAGAAAAATGTGATAATTCCGGACCTAAGTGTCCAGGATGGTCATTCTAAAGAAACAGCTAATGCAATGTTTATTGTTTTAATATTACATGCATTAGTGAAAAATTGATGTAACTTTAATACTTATTAGAGTATGAAACAACATAATTTTTACTCTTTTCATCAAATAATATGATCATATGTATAGATGATAATAAGTAACTTTTAGTATCAAGTATTATATTTTATAATACTATTTATCTATATTAAGTTATAGTAAAAATGTATTAAGTTACATTAGTATTATAAAAACAATGAAAGGAGATGCAACAATGAAAAAAATAATCACAACTTCTGCCGTACTTACACTACTACTTACAAGCCTACATGCTGATTTTGAGTTTGGGGATGTCTTCGCTGGTTTAAAAGTAGATACTAAAAAATTTACACTCATAGCCCCTAATGCTGATTTTCTCTTTGGCGATGTTTTCAAAGATCTGAAAGTAGATACTAAAGTAACTACAGTTAAAGCTCCTAATACTGATTTTGTCTTTGGTGATGTGTTCAAAGATATGAAATAAGTAGACACTACCATATTTGAAGATGCTTTACAGGAGTATATGCACATAGAAAATCTTATATAATCTATATCTTTATAAGGTTTTCATTAAATATCTAAAATACTTGTATAGAGTTCCATTTAGATGGAATATACCCCATATAATCACAGATTTAATTTCCATCATCTCCTAGATCATAGCGCTGTTATCAGGGATCTTTATCTTTTTTATAGTTGTATTGTTCTCTTCACTCTTTTTCTTTTCTTGTTTTGTTTCCAGTGTAGTCGGTCTTGATGGTACAACTGCAGTTTTATCCTTCTTTACAGTCACTACTAAGCGTCCATCTTTATATGCCATATTAATGCCATTCTCATCTGCATCTGAAGGTAATGGCATACTTTGTTGATACATTTTCATAGAGCTTGAACTACTGTAGGTAGTTTTACTCTTACTCTCCTGTTTCTGAATGATCTTGGCAGTAATAGACATTACACCGTTTTGTGTATGTATATCTATCTCATTCTCTTTACTTTCAGGTATGTTGCTTACAAACTCGTAGTGCTCACCCTTATCTACAAAATGTCTTTGATCTTTTATGACATAAGTTCCTAAAGGACTTATCTGTTTTGTACTGCGTTGTTGCATTCTGTTATGCATACGTTCAAACATTTTATCCATATCTTTTTGCATCTGCATCATTTCTTTAAAGATGTTGTCTCCAAAAGGATCTTGAAAAAATGGATCATTAAATGGGTCATTGGCATGAAGTGAAAATGTTGCTAAAAGTGGCAACAGTAAAAGTGAAATTTTATTATTTTGCATCTTTTGCTCCTTACAATTTTGTCTCATAAAATTATAAAAAGTAAAGTTTAACGGTTTTTTAATGTATAGGCATATACGCATATCCATCATTTTGCGCATTGATCAGATAGACACTTTTCATCATCTCTGAATTGACATATGGATAAAGTGTTTTTCTATCTATCTTTTTAGAGATCAAACCGGAACTACACATGTTAAATGTAACCCCATAAAGTTCATGTAACATTTCCAACCGAGGCTTAAAGTGCATCTGCATATCTTCTACTTCTTCATCATTTGCATAAGGAGATGACTCAAGATCATCGATAAAAAATTTGTATGCATCACCAGAGATAACAACCATGATGTCTATCTTCTCTTTTTTACCGGCATAGTGATTTGCTACAGCTCTCACACTGCCTAAAAGTTTATGTTTGATGGTCAAGACATCACCGCTGGTTAGGTCATAAACTACCTTTGCTGACTCGGCGAAAGAAAATACTGTGCTTAACAGTATTAATAGTAAAAATTTTATGCTCTTTTTCATACTAGACCCTTTCTAAAAGCTCTAACAGATCACGCCACCACCTAAGAGCTTATCTTCTTCATAAAACGCCGCAATTTGTCCTTTTGCTAAACCAAAGACAGGCTCTTTAAGTGTGACACTGGCTCTCTGGTCTTCGATCTTCACATGACAAGGTACCGCTGTTGTTCGATAACGTACTTTAACCATACAGTCAAACTCTGTGAGCGATTTAAAAAGATTGATGTGTTTCACCTCAAATTGATTGGCTTCAAGTTTCTCTTTAGTTCCTACTACAATTTGATTTGTTTCAGGTTTGATCTCTAAAACAAAGTGTGGATCATGTGCACCATTTACTGTAAAACCTCTACGTTTACCAATAGTATAGTGCATATAGCCTTTATGGGTACCTACAACATTCCCCTCTGTATCGATAGCTTCACCAGGTTGGTCAATCTTCATATGTCTCTCTAGGACTTCATCATAGGTGTTTTCAACAAAACAGATTTCTGAACTCTCTGCCTGTGTGGCAAAGTCTTTGAGCACATCGATCTTTGCAGCATACGCTTTGACATCTGGTTTTACCCATGTACCTAAAGGAAAAAGAAGTCTAGGTAAAACCTCTTTTTTTACTTCACAAAGGAAATAACTCTGGTCTTTGTTGGCATCTTCTGCCGCATAAATAAACTCTCCATCACACTTGATGTAGTGCCCAGTAGCCACAAAGTCTGCGCCAACTTTATCTGCGAAGTCTACCATTTGACCAAACTTAATAGTACGGTTACACATTACACAGGGATTAGGTGTAAGTCCATCTTTATAACTCTCTACAAAATAGTCATACACATTGTTTTTAAACTCTTCACTCAAATCTAAGAAATGTACTTTTACTCCTAGGTATTCAGCTACTCGTTGTGCTTTTGTAAAGTTCTCTTCATGGTAGCCAGGCTTATGGTGAAGCTTCATATACACACCCTCTACTTCATAACCCTCTTTTTGCAAAAGGATCGAAGTTACCGTAGAGTCAACACCTCCACTCATTCCAACTAAAACTTTTTTCTTCATATCTCAACCTTGTCAATCTTTACTGCAAGTTCTCCATCAACATTGACTAGAGAACCATTTGCATATTTATTTCCCTCTACGATGAGTGTCACATCTTGTAGAGTTCTTTGTGTTATGTCTATTCTATATCCAACATCCAGTTTTCTGCTTTGGAGTTTCCCAAGAGAGATCTTTAATGTTTGAAACTTTTTACTATTATTCGGTTTAACCGAATGTTTGTCTATACCTGATATTTCTAAATAAGACCGATCACCTATCTCTTTAAATATCAAATTTGCACAGATACTTTCATCTTCTATCAATGCAAACTCAAGATCATTAAAACCCAAAAGCAGTATATCATCTTCAGCTAACTTTTTGAGTTTAGAACGTCCTACCTCGACAAGGGGAAGTACCAGTTCATAACTCGCAAATGCAGTAACTTTGTTCTGCATCATTTGTGCCAGACGAAGTGCTTGGTTTTCACTTTTCATCAGTGGTTATCAAAGTCCCCGATGAATCGTTCTAAAAGATACTCTTTAGACGCCACCAAAAGATCATCAGGCACTTCTTGACCTATGGAGAAATAACTCATAGGTGTTTTATATAATAACATAAAATTCAGCAGTGTTCCCAAGTGTTTTGTCTCATCAAATTTAGAGATGATCACAGAGTTCAAGTTTAAAAATGAGAAGTTATTGTAAATATCATCCATATCTTCATATTTAACAGTAGCAGAAAGTACAAGATCTACTTCTATCTTTCTTGGTGTCTCCGACTGCACATACTCCACAGTTTTAATCAGTTTTTGTGTATCATAAGGTGACATACCTGCAGTATCTACAAGTATCACATCATACTCTTGTAACTCTTCCAACCCATGCATAAATGTCTCTATGCTATCAACCGTTATATGTTCTATCTGCATAATATCTGCATAATGTGCAAGCTGTTCAAAAGCCCCTACTTTATAGCTGTCAAGATTTAAAAGTGCTACTTTGTAAGGTCTGTCCAACAAGTAAGCATAACGTGCAGCCAATTTAGCGACAGTTGTTGTTTTTCCCACACCCGTTGGTCCTACCAGCATCATGATCTTAGGTTCATCAAGGCTCTCTTTTTTTATCTCAAGGGTTTCATCCATCTCTTCAAGTAAATAGGAGACAAGAAGCGTTTCATCATCTACTAGTCCAGATCCCATTAACGTAGTGATGATACCATCAAGCCATGTCTCAGATACACCCTTTTGCATAAAAAGCTTTTTAACTCTTTCTATCATACTCTCACCAGTAGAGACCAACATCTCTTCTTTCATGATAGCCAGTTGTTTTTTTAGTGCTTCTAACTCTTCTAACAGCATAGCTTCTGCTTCATTACTTTCAGAACTTCCTACAGATTGTTCGATAAAAGTATCTTCATGTACAGCTATCGAAATTTCTGCCCATAATTTACCATCTTCCTGTTTCACTTGTTTGGCTGACAGCAGTTTGATGCCCGTACCATACTTTTCTACTGCTTGTTCATAGGCACCTTTAGGATCACGCGCTACAAATGTTTCGTTGATCATTGAAGATCTCCTTTCTTACTATTTTCTTCGTACATCTCACAAAACTTTGGGTAGAAAGATACTTTAACGGTATCAATACCGAGCTTCTATCTTTCCAACCATGATGAGGAAGTGTGAGGTCTTCCGTATTCATCTTTACATTTTCATAAAATATTATATCTATATCTAAAGTGCGAGGGGCATCTTTAAAGGACCGCGTACGTCCAAAAAGCCTCTCTACACGTAACATATAACGCAATAACATCTTTGCTGTAAGTTGTGTTTCAACCAACAACAAAGAGTTATAAAAATCTCCCTGCTCTGTGTAACCAAAGGGAGGATTTTTTAATATAGGTGCCGTCTCTATCACATGTACAAAAGTTGAACGTTCAAGATAGACCAATAGATGTTCAAAACGACGTATAACATCACCAATATTACCACCTATGCCCAATAATGCCTCTTTACCACCTCTTCTTTGTATATTATAGGGGAAATGGGGTGTAAAAATCAATGTGTGTGTTTCATCTAACTGTTTTTTCTTCAACATACACTTTGACTATGTTATGACATCTGTCATAACACCTTAACCTTCCCATCTACCATTGCCACCATATCTTCTATACGTATGCCAAATTCATTGGGAATGTAGATCCCTGGCTCTATCGTGTAGACCATGCCATCTTCGATGATCGTATCTGACTTTGTAGAGATATATGGCATCTCATGAATGTCCAGTCCTACTCCATGTCCTGTTGAGTGTACATAGTACTTTCCATATCCTGCTTTAGTAATGATGTCACGTGTCAGAGCATCTACCTTTTTAGCTTTCATACCGGAACGTGCTTTAGCTATCGCATTATCATGTGCTTTAAGTACAAGATCATACGCTTTTTGGATCTTTTTACGTTTAAACCGTTGATGTGTCTCAAACATCAAGTATTTATCTGCCTGTACCGTACGTGTTCGGTCTGAACAGTAACGCTTAAACTTTAGACCTGCATCAACTAAAAGTAGATCATTTTTTTCTAACTTGGTAGAAGTCGGTGTGGCATGTGGTTTTGCAGCATTTTTGTTGATAGCGACAATAGGATCAAAACTCAGATCATACTTCCCAAAATCACCCAAAATACCTTTAGCCATATGTGTTAAAGTGTATTCATCTTCTCCAAAACCATTTTTTCTAAATTCTTTAGCCAAATTTTTAAATGCTTTTGCACCAAGTTTTGCAGCTTTCGCAATGATCTTCAACTCATTATCTGATTTAACGATACGTTTTTTATGTGAAAAATCTACTTCTGCTTTAAAGTGGACCTTGGTCTGTGATGATACTTTATCAAAACCGTCTACACTCCACTCTTTAGGATCAAAAATAACTTTTTTTACTTTTGATCTTTTAAGTAACGATACTGCTTCCCCATA
>CBFHPE010000053.1:0-12431 GCA_965657515.1 Sulfurovum sp. | reverse complement strand
TATTACAGCTCTTTTCATCTTGGTCCCCTATAACCTAATTTTTGGTATTGTAACGAAAGGGCACTTCCAATCAGCCCACAAAAGGAATAAAATGTCAAAAATACTCTTTGTCTGTTTAGGAAATATATGCCGAAGTCCTCTAGCACATGGTATTGCTGAGCATATCACAAAAAAGAACGATCTTGAATGGACCATAGATTCTGCAGGGACAAGTGATTGGCATGCTGGGGAAGCACCTTGTGACAACTCCATAAAAGTTGCCAAGATCCATCAAATTGACATCTCCACACAATGCTCCAGACCCATTATAAAAGAGGACATCATCACATTTGACTATGTTGTTGCAATGGATAGAAAAAATAAAGCAGATATGGAAGCTTTTGGATTTAAAAATGTTTACCTTTTAGGTGACTTTGCTGGACAAAATGGTACAGATGTACCAGATCCTTATTTTTTTAATGGCTTTGAAGGCTTTGAAAAAGTTTATACTATGGTAGAATTATGTGTAAGAGATTTTATAGACTTTGTTCAAAGATCATAAATTGCAAAGATGCTTAATAAAAAGGTAGAACATGAAACCCTCTGAATGCTGCTTAATAACCACCACTACTGACACAAAAGATAATGCCGATGTCATTACCGAAGCACTGTTGAAAAAGCACCTTGTTGCCTGTGTACAATTCATAGACATAGAAAGCTCCTATAGCTGGCAAGATAAAGTTGTTACTTCCAAGGAGTTGCAACTGCAAATGAAAACGAAAACTTCTTTTTTCAATAAGATAAAAGAGGAGATAGAAAGACTTCACACCTATGACGTACCTGAGATCGTCATGATACCTCTTTTGGATGCCAACGTTTCTTATCTGAAATGGATCAATGAAGAGACACTTGAAAAACAGGGAAATGAAGTCAAACCTCTCTCAAAAATACCAACAGGACTCTAAAATATGAAAAATAACTTTACAAAAGCAATGGACTTTAGACATGCGTGCAAAATATTTGATGAAAATAAAAAGATCTCTGATGATGAGATACAGTATATCTTAGAAGCAGGACAAAAATCTCCCTCTTCTTTTGGTATGGAAGGCTGGAAGTTTTTGGTCATTAGCAATGATGCTTTAAAAGAAAAGATCCGCCCTGCATGTTGGGATCAGGTTCAAGTGACTTCCTGTTCTCATCTGGTGATCATACTAACTGCCATAGATTCGGTAAAAGTGGAGAGCGGAGAACCTGAAAAACGTTTTAGACGTCGTGAAATGCCTCAGGAGAACCTTGACTTTTATCTTGATCTTTACGCCAAGCATTTATCCCATACTCTCAGCACAGATGAAAATATCTATGCATGGACAGCCAAACAAACGTATATCGCACTGGGTAATATGATGACTGCTGCTGCGTATATAGGTATAGACTCTTGTCCTATAGAGGGCTTTGAAAAAGAGAAAGTTGAAGAAATACTCGGACTTGATACCACAAAATGGCAAGTCTCCGTAGTTGTTCCATTTGGATACAGACTCAATGAACAATCCACGCAACTTAGACTTCCTTTTGAAGAAGTAGTTGAGTTTATCAAATAAGTTTAAAAAAGATCTTCTATTTTAAAGGTATAAATATCTCTGTGACCAGCTCCTGAGCAGGTGTGTCATAGGGATTATTGAGATAATACTCAAATCCTACAGGCGTGTCTTCAAGCTTTATCTTTTTCATTCGTGCAAAGCTCATTGCTGTCATCCAAGCGTTGCCAAGATTTTCATAACGTCCTTTATGGATGGTTTTAAGTGCATTGAACGCTTTTGTGCTTCCTTTTATCCATGATACATCTGTTTCTACATCTTCATCAAGCGGGATACAGGCAATGTAAGAGGTCTCTTTTTTAAAGATATCAAAAGTATTGTAGATCGTAAAAGGAACTCTGTCCATAGAGAGTTCTTTCTCTTTCATAAAATCATACAACTCTTCAAAATCATGTTTCATCACTCTTGGCATATCTTCTATACTACAAACGTTTGCTATACCCACATACTTTTGTGCTTTCATTTCCATCACACCTTCTATGATGACATAGGATGACACTGAACCGGTCTCGATGTACTCTTTGAGCATCACAAGCCCTCTCTCATAATCCATACCTATAAAAGTACGCATCTTCTCTTTCATCCAGAACATAAAGAAAGGCAGATTGCCATACATATGCCAGGTTACTTTTGTTGCATCACCCTCTGCTTCAAATTCAAAAGTCACTTTAGCTGTAGATTTAAAAGGTTTAACAAAAATGATCTCCATCTCAAGAAGATCATCATGTACTCCCATCAACTCCATGCTTCCTGCACCTACCAGAATACCAGACCATCCATAAGTTGCCCCTACCTGTCCTTGTCTATCGCTGTATGTCACTGTGGCATCAGGCTCCATGACTAACCATGGTGACCATTTAGGCCATTCTTTATAGTTTTTAAGGGAATCTCTAAGTGTTTTCACAGGAGTATTTACAGTGATAGATCGTTTGACATGGTAAGCAGGCATAGTTATTTCCTTTATAATATTAAATAAATGTGATAATTTATTATAACAAAAAATAATTATTTTTAAAATGGGGAGGGATTTTTAAGTTTTTAAAAAAGAAATAGCATATTGGAAGATCCAATATGCTGAAGGTTTAGTACTTTGTGTGACTATGATCTAGTCATTAAAGTACCACAGTTTGCTCTTACTTCATCTTTATGTGATTGAACTAATTCAATGTCTTTATTATTAGTAGATTGAAACTTCTTTGCTTTCTCAACAGAAGCTAAACAACGTTTTTTCATGTCTTCTTTTGAATTATCAACGACATCAAAATTACAAAATACTGGTGCTTTTTTTGCCATTAATGTTCCACAATTATCGATAACATTTACTTTATGTGCATTTGCAATGATAAATGATTTATCATTTGTATCTGCATATGACTTAGCTATTTCGATTGACATTTTACAGTTATATACTGATGCTGTATCGTTTTTCATAAGTTCATTAGCAAAATAGTTCTTGTCGTAAGGCATTTTTGATGCGATGTTACCACAGTGTCCAACAACTTCATCTTTATAAAAAGCAAGTGTCATTCTTGAAACGTCATCTTGTTTCATAGTTGACTGATATGATTTAGCTTTTTCGATAAATGTTTTACACACCTCTGTATTTGATGTTTCAGCTTGTACGTTTATTGTTGCTAAGATCGAGATCATAGCTGTTATTATTAAATTTTTCATTTTATATCCTTATAATTAATATAATTACAAGCGAAGTATAACACATGAAACTTAAAATTATATAAAATACTTATAACTGTTATAAGTTAAAGATATATTTATTATTGAAAGTTATGTATTAAAATATAAAAAATGATTCTATTTATTTAATTTTTTTAAAACAACATCGTTTATATTTCTGTCCACTTCCACAAATACAAGTTTCATTACGTAAGAATTCTACTTTATCTTCAAAGATCTCACCATCCACATACTTCCACATATCGTTAACTTTTTTAAATGCTGATCGTTCATGATGCATATGCTGTTTTTCTTCATATATATAGTAAGCTTTAAACTCAACCATCTCTTCTGATGCGTCAACTATCTCCAAGTGCTGCCAAAAACTGTTATCTGCCCAATCCTGTATGAACTTGAGTTCTTCATCTGTCCATGTATGGTCATGTGTAGTTGCCTGAAGATAGTTCACATCCCCAAGACAATAAGCTGAATAACGAGAGCGCATCAACTCCAATGCAGTATGTGCAACCCTATCTACTCTCAATATAGGTTCACAACACTCTGAGAATTTTTTTTGACTTTTACAGTAGCAGTTTTGACTCATTGGTTTAAATCCTTGATATTTATTGCGGCATGATAACATAAATCAGACCTATAATTTCTATTATGATAAAATACACATATGAATACTAAAAAATCAGAAATAATACAAACACTAAAAGATACCTACAGTAGAGACCTACGTAAACAAGTAGTAAAAACTATTTTGGCGAATGAAAATGAGCAGAATACAGCTGACAATAAGATAATCGATGAGATCTTCTCTTATGTCCTCAATGAATTAAATTGGAAATTACCTGAGAAGTCAGAAGAGTGGGATTATACACCTCTTGACATTATGGAAGAGACATTTCCAAAAATCGAAACTACAAAATGGTTTGAAGTGCAGATAGTCACTGCTAGAAAAATGATAGAAAAGATGGAGATGGAAGATTAAGTCCAGAAATCTTTTACGTCTTCTTTTTTAAATACATACCCCAAAACATTACAAAGTTTTATTGGGGTAAGTTCTTTTCCTTTTTCATCTCCATGGAGAAACTCTGTCTCTTTAAAACCAAAACGTTTTGCATTTTGAGCAAATATCATTTTTTTTGTAGACTGCTTTGGAGCAACAACGTCAAATATCTCAGAGCGTATATTTTGTTTTATGCTGCTTTCTATAATACCTAGAACATCATCCCTATGAATATAGTTTGTTCTTGAATCAGAAGTGAGTACTTTACCTGCGGTATATTTTCCTGCTATACGGTCATAGCCCATTAGGCCTCCTAAGCGTAAAATATTAACATCAGGATGTAGCTTTCCCACCAATGACTCTGCTTTTATCACCAAAGCTTTACCATCATAAAAAGATATGGAAGAGAGTAGTATGACCTGGGTCTTGAGATCCACTTTACTTAAAGTCTCTTCCAATACTTCTATATAGTTATCTCTTGGGGGTATAGCTATCAGCAGAGTATCACTATCGTACATCTGTACTTTATCATTGGCCTTGATATCTCTAGAAAGACAGAAAACTTCGTAGTTCTGTGAAAGAAGACTTTCTTTTAGTGCTGTTCCAGTCCAACCACAACCCAAGATACTAACACTTGCCATTATGTCTCTTTTTTCTCATCTCTGCTTTTTTGAGCATCTCTTTTTTATCTTGCGTGCTTGCTTTATTCCACGCAAGCATATCACTATAGCTACGAAAACACCCTAGACAGATCTCATCTTCATTTAAAGAACATTTTCGTATACATGGCCTGTTGATATTTAACATATTATATCCCTTTTACTAAGATGTTATCTAAATGTTACCACTACTTGTTAATCTTCTGGTATGTATATAGATATAGATGATTAAAAAGTAATCACTAGATACGCTAAAGCGTTGTGGCATTATAGTATACTTCATCTATAAAAGTAGTCAATATACTTTAAACATTAAAAGGAAAAGTTATGAAAACATCAAAAACGTTAGCTAAAATAATTGCTCTTTCGCTCTTGACACTCACAGTGGCATCAGCTAATAAACCGACCAACTCTAATCCTGTTCAAAAAATTGAACTCACATCCATAGAAACTATCTATCAGACCATGAGTACATATCAACTGCAAAAAGAAATAGAAAGACGTAGTAAAGATGGTGAAGTTACTTTTGATATGGGTGTGGAACTCATGAAAAGATGGACTAACTCTTAATAGCACTGAAATAGAGGAACTATCCTCTATTTTCCATTTTTCTCCCACTTAGCATAAGCCTCTTCATGCAATAAAGATTCTTCAAAGACAAACTCATACTCTTCATGTGAAGCACAATGTTCGAGATAACTCTCTGCCTCTGCCTTGTATTTAGAGTACTGGTCTTTTATCTTAGATGCATCAGCACTTTTAAACGCTTCTTCAACTGCCTTGCTATCTGGAACCTTTGAACAATCAACATTTGCTTCAGGTTTACTGTTCATATCTGCTTCCACATCTGCAAGTCTATCTTCATAAGTAAGGATCATAATGGATGTCTCTTCAAACTTTTCTTTGTTCTTGTCACAGTTATCCAGATATGTTTGCACATCTGCTTTAAACGCTTTTAATAATGTTTTTGCCTTAGCAACATCTTTTGCTTCGATAGACTTGGCTAACTCCATACCAACAGGTGTATTTGCACAGTCTACACTATACGCAGATGTCAATCCTCCTAGTAACAAACCTATATTTAATATTTTATACATACCTTGTCCTTATATATGATGATAATAAATAATTTAATCTATTATAGCAGATACTTTAATAAACTTTTGTATAATCTTTTCATGAAAAATTTACCTTTAAACCATACATTTATCCCATCAAAAGTACCATCAAAAAAACTCATGATCGTCCTTCATGGTCGTGGGGATTCATCTGACGGTTTTGCTTTATTACCATCGTATCTCAATATAGATGATATGAACTACATTTTATTTAATGCTCCCTATGACTACTTTGGCGGTTATTCATGGTATGACCTTCCACCAAACCAACTGCAGGGTATAGCATATTCATCTGGACTTCTTGCAGAGACACTAGATATACTTTTCGAAGAAGATTTCAATGCAGAGGAAAGCTTCTTATTTGGTTTTTCCCAAGGATCCCTGCTTACATTCGAATTTGGTGCCAGATATGAACAAGTACTTGCAGGCTACATAGCAGTAAGCGGGTACATCTATGATACCAATAACCTTTTAACAGAGATGAATACCAAAGTTAAAACATCACGCTGGATCTGTACACATGGTACTTTTGATGATGTATTACCTTACAGCACTTCAAAAACCCAAGTAGAAACACTACAAAATGGTGGTTTTGATATCACATTCAAATCATATGAAAAAGCCCATAACATAGCTGAAGATGAATTAAAAATGATACGTGATTGGATAACTGTTTAATGTATTTAACACTAAAAGTATTTTAAAACATCCTCTACAGCATGTAGTGCACCATCCAGATACCCACCTTCATCTACTGCACTTTCTGTACCTGAGAAGATAAGTTTTGCATCAAAATGTTTTGCATCAAATCCGTAAGAAGGATGTTCTCTTAAAGGTTGAGCATCTCGTTTTGTAGAGGTAAAAACTTCTTTTTTCCAATCAACTATATACATATGAGAAGGACGTGAAGCTTTTGGTCCAAACATTCTGGTCAATTGTTCCAAAACTTTACTTTCGAGATCTTCACTTTCAAACTGCGAATGTACAAAACCAAACAGTGCTGCTTTTTCTTTTAGCGAAGCATCATGGATCTCAGATAGAGGACCTAAATGAGAGATCCCAAATCCGCTTACCCCTTCTTCTCTCCAAAAAGCTTCCGGATATTCTATAACACATTTGGATGAATACCCCATCCATGTGGGGATGTTATGAAGTTTTGTTTCTAATGATAGAGGTAAAGCCGGTTCATACTCTATACTTTCAACTGCAAGACGCGGAGGTAATGTACTTAGAACTTTATCTGCTATATATGTCTGTTCCTTGGTTTTAATGATTATATTATCATCACTATAACGCATCGAAATCACTTTTTCATTACATTTTACAGGAGAATGCAGTTGTTTCTCCAATGCCCATACTATTTGAGATATACCACCTTCTATACGATACGAAGTTGCAGAAGGCGGAGCATGAAATCGCTGTACACCGTCAGGAGCATCATATGTGGCATACCCTTGTGTATACTGTTCAAAACGTGTTAAGCCAAGTGTATCAATGAGTTCCAAAATATATTGTTGATGTGGCCATACCCAAGATGGACCCATATCATGTCCACTCAGATTAAGTATACGCCCTCCTACCCTGCCTCTTGCTTCCAGGAGTATGACTTCATATTTATCTTGTAGTCTCACTGCTGCATACAATCCTGTCAGCCCTGCTCCGATGATGCATATTTTTTCTTTATTCATATGGTGATTGTAACCAATAGTGTCTTATTATATTACTTCACAATTTACAGTATCTTAGCGCTTACTGTATGTAGCGAAAAAATGGGGAACAGATGGTTCCTGATCATCATCATAGGCTAAAAAGCTCTCTTCATTAACTCCTAATGCCACAAAACCGTCTATCTCCTCTTTATCTAATGGAAGTGGAATAACATCTTCCTGTTCATCTTTATTTCTACTTCGGCAAGATACCAGTAAAGTACTATCTTTTTTCATTAAACTTACCATGGCCTCCATCGCCTGTTGTCTATATTTTCCAGGTAGTACTTGAATAGTATTGCACTCATAGACGAGGTCAAAACCTTCATACCACTCTTCAGGATAGTCAAAAAGATCTGCAACAAGATAATGGACATTACTCTTTTTATAGCGGTTCTTACACAGTTCTATCGCAGTAGGTGCGATGTCAAAAGCAGTCACTTCATATCCATAGGAAGCCATCGCTTCTGCATCATCTCCTACCCCACAACCAACAGCTATGGCTTTTTTACTTTTAACACCTATAGGATTATTTTTGAGCCACTCTAGCAGATAGGGGCTTGGAGCGAGATCTGCCCAGAAAACTGCATTATGGTCACCTTCAGCATCAGAGTAAATACTGTCAAACCATCCTAAAGGATCATCACGTTCTTGAAAATCACGTACCATTTCCTGATACTTTATGGGATCAAATTCTTTCATGCTTCTACTTAGTAGGTATAGACTTCATCATAAAACCTCTCACTTAAATACTTCCAAAATGATCTGCCTCTAATGTCATCTTTGATCTCATACTTTAGTTCTGTAGAAAAATCATACATATACTTATTATAAACAGATTCACGCTCGTGTTTTAAAGGGCTGTCACAGTAACAAGCTTCATACCATACAAGGTTTCCGTCATCTGTCATCAAAGCTCCTTTCATCGCTTTGACGATATCAAGACCATCAGGTTTTTGGGACTCTATACTTCCGTCATTCAAAGCAGTCCAGAAGTCACTCATTTTCTCTTCATAGATCTTTGCTTTTATTTTGTATAACATCATATATCCTTTGATGTATGGTAATACTTTTAGCGTGTAATCTATATGTAAAGATTATTGCTCTTTTGGTTTTTCATAATAAGAGGTACAACTGTTACCCCGTGACCCCCATCTTACAATGATGCCTTTTTTATTTGTTTCCAAAAAGAGTTTACAACTTGCATGAACGATATCCTCTCTATATCCATACATTCCATAGCCATACCCGCGATAATATCCATAACCATACCCCATAATAGGTGCACCAGGCACACTATACACACGTGATTTCTCGTAGACATAGACTTTATTTTTATTTTGTAAGATATAAGTACTGTCAGGATAACCTATCTGCTGTATAAGATGATTGATATCCTTACCGACCCAAGAGTTATATTTGTTCACAAATTTTTCATGTGTAGCACATCCTTGCATGACAAAAATAGCCAATACTATCCATAGTGTTTTGTATAATTTTTTCATGATTTTACTCCTTATACTTTATTCTATTATACATCTATTTTATTTTTGATATAATAAAATCCATATTAAAGGAGACCATTGGAATGAGGGTATATATATTCTTTACTGTTTTTCTTCTTTTTTTCTTTGCTCTTCATTATCTTTTTTATTCTCGTGTCATTAAAAAACTCCTGGTATCTCAAAAAACCAAAAGAGCTTTCACTCTACTCATAAGTATTAACTTTATTTTTAACATGTTGTACGTTCTAGGACGCTATACCAACCACTTAAGCAATGACCTCTACTATCTTTTTTCACTCTCTATAGGTGTATCTTTTGTACTCTTACTATATCTTATCATGCATGAAGTGGTACATATTTTCCATAAAACACTCAAAAGTGTTGACCATTCCAAACGTGCTTTCATCAAAAAAACAGGAGATGGTGCGATGCTGGCACTCTCCACTTCGTATGTCACCGCTGCCTCTTACGAAGGAACAAAAGACCCTGTTGTGAATGTGGTTAAGTTAGATCATTTTGATTTCTCCATAGTCCAGATAAGTGACCTGCATATAGGTGGACTCATAGACCAAAAATTTGTAAAAGAATCTGTTTCCAAGATCAATGCGCTTAAACCTGATATCGTCTGCATTACAGGCGATCTTATAGATACAGCACTTGAGTATATAGAAGACTCCATCAATGAACTTAATAATATAGAATCTAAACATGGTATCTTTTATATTTTGGGAAATCATGAGTATTTTCACGATGCTAAAAAGATCATTAATTTCATGAAAACCACCAAACTCACCCTGTTACTCAATGAAAATATATACATTGATGCACTTGATCTAAATGTCGTAGGTGTCACTGATCTTATAGGCTACCGTATGAACCTTCTTGTACCTGACATTCACAAAGCTTTTAGAGGTACAAACCCTGCATCTAAAACCATACTACTTGCCCATCAACCAAAGTTCATAGAGGAACTCGGGGCATATACACCAGACCTTATACTCTCTGGTCATACGCATGGTGGACAGATCTGGCCATTTGAGTACTTGGTAAGACTTCAGCAACCCTATGTGAAAGGACTTCATAAACTTCCAAGTGGCAGTTACATTTATGTTAACTCAGGCATAGGGTTTTGGGGACCACCTATGCGCTTGGAATCACAAGCAGAGATAGCATATATTATATAAATAGCCATCTATAACCTCTCATTCGATATAATCTCTTCAATTAAGATACAAGAGAAATAAATGAATTTACATAAAGAAATATATATCCCAAAACCAAGTCCACATGATCCAGATAACAATGGACATTTTGGAAGTATGAAAAATGGTCAAGTAGGTTATGGTGGACGTTTTGTTCCTGAGACACTGATGCCGGCACTTGAACAACTCAGACTGGACTATGAAGCTGTACGTTTTGATGAAGACTTTTGGAAAGAAGTAGACCACTACTATAAAAACTATGTAGGTCGTCCTTCATCGCTATATTTTGCAGAGAACCTCTCTAAAGAGTTAGATGCAAAGATCTACCTTAAGCGTGAAGATCTAAACCAC
Organism: Sulfurovum sp.; assembly: GCA_965657515.1. GTDB lineage: Bacteria > Campylobacterota > Campylobacteria > Campylobacterales > Sulfurovaceae > Sulfurovum. The sequence goes on along the minus strand of CBFHPE010000053.1, from coordinate 1,627 downwards.
ACAGGTGCGCACAAGATAAACCACTGTGTTGCACAAGCTGTTTTGGCTAAACGTCTTGGAAAAAAGAAGATCATTGCTGAGACAGGTGCAGGCCAGCATGGTGTTGCAACCGCAACAGTGGCAGCTCTTTTTGGCTTGGAGTGTGAAGTCTTTATGGGTGCTAAAGATGTGGCACGTCAAGAGCTTAATGTTTTCCGTATGAAACTCCTTGGAGCTAAAGTACACGCCGTAGAATCAGGTAGCCGTACGTTAAAAGATGCGATGAATGATGCTATCCGTCACTGGGTAACCAACGCACGTGACACTTACTATCTCATAGGAACTGTTGCCGGTCCTCACCCCTACCCTATGATGGTACGTGACATTCAGTCTATCATCGGTTGGGAAGCCAAAGCACAGCTAGATGTTGTTGAAGGTTGTCTACCTGACAAAGTCATCGCATGTATCGGTGGTGGTTCAAATGCCCTTGGTGTCTTTAACCACTTCTTGGAAGATGAAAGTGTAGAGTGTATAGGTATAGAAGCCGGTGGAGAAGGCCTTGACTGTAAGCATGGTTGTTCTTTGGAAAAAGGAAGCCCAGGTGTACTTCATGGACAACTCTCTTACCTCCTACAGGATGCAGATGGGCAGATACAAGAAGCCCACTCTATCTCAGCAGGACTTGACTACCCAGGTATAGGCCCTGAACATGCTTTCTTAAAAGATGAGAAGATCGTCACGTACGATCATATCACAGATGATGAAGCGATGGAAGCTTTTGTATGGCTCTCTCAGGCTGAAGGTATCATCCCTGCATTTGAAAGTTCACATGCTGTTGCCTACCTCAAAAAAATGGACTCTGCAGATATCAAAGGTAAAACGATCTTGATCAACCTCTCCGGACGTGGTGATAAAGATATGATACAAGCCCAAGATATTTTAAAAGATCAATTTCAATAGAACCTAAAGGATTATAAATGAATTTTGAACTAACTATACTTCCCCTTGCAAATGTATCTGCTGGTGTGGAAGTTATCATCGTTATAGACAACAACTTAAAGCATCGTTTTGTCCAAGACAAAAAACTTCTTAAAAAAGCAGGCTTTTCTTCTGGACAGGATGAAACTTGTCTGCTGGTAGAGAAGAACAGACTTTATGTGGGAGCAACTTCACTTAAAGGTGCGGACATCAGACGTGCTGCTGCGAATGCTGTCAAGGCACTTAAAGGAACAAAGTACAAGTCACTTAAAGTGGCTACCTACACAAACAAAGGATGTACCAACTCACTACGTGCCATGGTAGAAGGGTTTATCTTGGGTGCTTATAGTTTTGATACCTATAAAAGTAAAAAAAGCAAAAGTAAGCTCAAAGACATCTCTATCTCACTTGAAGAGTATAATGAACTTGAGATAGACATAGAAAAAGCTTCTCTTTTAGTACACAAAGGGCAGATCACAGCAGATGCTACCAACTTCACACGTGACATCGTGAACACCACACCTGATGATTGTTATCCTGACGTGATGGCAAGTATCGCTGAAGGTATGGCTGAAGATACAGGGATAAAATGTGAAGTTCTAAAACCTAAACAACTTAGAAAAGAAAAAATGGAGACACTACTTGCAGTGGCACGTGCATCTCGTCATAA